>JAYVZM010000280.1:0-4184 GCA_043783345.1 Verrucomicrobiota bacterium | reverse complement strand
GGGCCAGCCAGAGGACGACGCAGAGCAGGACGCCGAGCCAGCAAGGCAGCGAGGTAATCCAGGAGAGAAGATGGATTGATTTCATGGCGTGGATTATTCGGGATTTATTCGACGCCGGTAAAGCGGGCGAGGCAGTCCGGCAACACGTCCCCATCATTGATCGTCTCAACGTTCTGAATTTTCGCCGTGACCGACGCCGCGATCTCCTCCTCGATGGTGCCCGCCGCATAGATGATCCGCTGCGTCGCCTTGGAGTGGCTGCCAGCGCGCCAGATGCGACCTATCGCCTGCACGAGATCAATCGCGCTGTAGCTCGGCGAGATGAGCGACTGCCGCGGCGCGATGCCGCGGTCATCGTGGAGCGAGATGCCAGCCCCGCCGGCCATGAGCGAGACGAGGATCACCTTGGACGTGCCGGCCATGAAGGAGTCGATGATCGCCGTCCGCTGCTCGGGCTTTTGCGCCGGGCCGTCGATGTCCACCCAGCGCGAGCGGCCGGTGGCCTCGTTGAAAATCTCCTCCTTGCCCAGCCACGCCGTGCCCCACACCGGCTCGGTCTTGAGCTTCAACGCATCCCGCATTATCGCCAGATGCTCCCGGAAGTTCAGGAACACCGCGACCTGAAACCCATCGGCGACCAACTCCTTCACCTCGTCGATCATCCAGTCCAGCTTGCCTAACTCGGATGCCCGCCGGGCCTTCGTGATTTCCGCCAGCCCCATCGCCTTGGCCTCCCGGCCGTCCACCTTGCCCGCCACCTTGTCGGCCTCGATGGTCTCCAGCGCATCGGTCAGCGCGCCATACGCCAGCGCGATGTCGCGATTTTCCACCAGCACCGCCGACACCTGATTGTCGGGATAGTCGGGGACATCGGCGGCGCGAATCCGCGAGCCTTTCGCCGGGAAGATCACCCGATGGATGCGACCCAGGATGTCGGCAGCGGCGCGGGGATTGTCGGTGAAGAACAGCCCCTTCGTGCCCTTCCGGCACCCATGCCGCTGGCACCATTCGCGGAAGGAATCGCCGCCACCATGCAGCCCGAGCGCCAGCCCGACGCCGTGCATCTCGGTCGGGTCTTTTGCGGCGGTGGCCGACAGGCAGAGAATCTTCGCGCCCCGGAGCGCGCAGCCAGACAGCACCCGGCCCTGCAACGACGTGGAGGATTTCGCCTTCTGGACCTCATCGCAGATGAGGATCGGCGCACCGCCGAACAGCGACCCGGCGCCGGGCGTGAAGGTGAAGCTCGCCCCGGCCTTCACGCCGTCCATCTTCACGAACGGGGCGGAACCGTTTCGGGCCTTGTCCCAATTCGTCACCCCGCCGAGCGCCACGCCCATGAAGGCCGACGCCCGACGCCACGATTCCAGGACGGCCAGCGGCGCGATCACGTAGGGGGTCAGACCTAACTCCGCGCAAGCCGCGAGCGCCACAAAGGTCTTTCCGGCCCCGGTCTGGCTGGCGTCCAGCGCGTTCCCGGCCTTCAACGCCGCGACGATCCGCTGGCAGGATGGCCGCTGCCAGCCGAACAGCTTCGACGCCGCCGCGCTCGTCAACGGAGCCGCATCCTCGGCCACCCAATCGATCTTCTGCGCTTCCTTGGACGCCGCCTCAGCCGACTCGGCCTGCGCGATGACGGCCAGCAACCCCTCGACATCCTCCGCGAACTGACCATCGGACGCCTCCCAATGGGTCAACACCCAATTCTTCGAGTTCTGGAAATCCTTCCCGAGCGAGAACCGGAGCGCCTTCACGGCCTCCTTGTCGTGCCGCCACGCCATCCAACCCGGATGATCGGGATAAAGCGGCGCGGTGCGAACCTTGCGGGCACCCATGCGGGTGGAGACACCCTTCGGCTCGGAAAACCGAAGGGACGATGCGGAAACAGGAGAAGCGATCATGGGCGAAAGCATACGCATGGCGTGCGACTAGTCAACTGCTAAATTCGAGGAATTCCGATCTATTTTCCGCAAAGATTCGATTCGCGTAATCCTCCGGCGATTCCTCGCCAGCACGACAATCAGAGTCCAAGCGCGGCAGATCGACAGCAAAGACGCGAGCGGATTCTACGAGGTAGATCGCCGCGCAGGATTCGCAGCGCAGCCACCAGCGAAACCACGAACGGCCAGGCTTTGGCTGCCACCCGGCAGGATGCTCATCACGGCGAACCGGCGAGCCGCACTTTCGGCATGGCTGACCAGCGAAGGTTATTGAATTGGGTTTCATGGAAGCAGAATCTCAAGCCGCACAAAGGCACGGCAGACTACCGGACGAGCCGGTAATCGGGATAATTCCACAGGGCGCAGTTAGACAAAACTTCACCGCTACGACCGGTGCGTTCACCCCGTCACTCAAGACGAGAAGGCTACTACTCCGGCCCGATTCAAACGGCGCGTGAAGGCTACGTGCTGGGCTATGCAAAGGCTGCATGGGGGCATCTTTTCTCTGGCCTGTCTTTTTCGAGTCGATTGAATTCTCAATCCGCGCCCCAATGTCCGCTGGGGTCTGACGGGCTTTCGATTTCAGTGAGGTAACGGACTGCACGCGCTTGACGTTTGCCGAGAGACTCGGCGCTCCCTCACTCGACTTCCCCCACTTGCGGGAATCGCGGATGTCATGTGAGGGTCAACCCCTCCAGTCTCGCACGGCGGCATTTCAGCCGCTCGCACTATGCTGCGGCCAAAGATGCCAACATTCCGCCCACGATGACGCCGGGGCAGTTGACGAACGCGAAGAACCCAGCGGCACGCCTCGCGGCTGCGTAGCGGGAGATGCGGGCAAAAAACAGCCCGCTCCGTTGAATCGGCCACGCGAAGGAAAATGAACAAACCGAATCGCGCAGCGCCCGGAGCGGGCTGACAGAGAGAGTATGGATGATCATTTTTACCAACGCAAGAGAAGATTCATGTTCAAGCGATGTCCGACCTTTGCACCCGGCGCCGGGAGAAAGCAAGAAAATTCTGCTTGTGGAATCTGTCCGAATGGACAACAATCCCGAAACTCCGACCACCCAACCTCTAAAAAACACCACCATGAACGACGGAAAATCCATCATCCCCGGCATCGCCTACTACGTCGGCAACCCGGCCAGCGCCGCGGTCGCCGCCTTCGATGTGCCGCCCGGCACGCTGGTCATCGACACGACCAACGGCACCACCTACCGCAAGACCGCCGCGCTCGGCACCAACACGGCGGGCTACGACACCATTTCGGCTCCGATCACGACCATCAGCGGCACCACCGGGGCGGTCGCGCTGCAAAGCGGCACCACCCTGCTGACCGCCGGCAGCGCCGCAGCGATCACCATCGCGGCCCCAGGCGCGGCGGGAATTCGCATCACGGTCACGACCGGCAGCGACTTCGCCCACGTCCTGACCTTCACCGGCAGCACCCTGCGTGACGGCACCACGGGCGCGAAGATCACATGGACGGCTGCGGCCTTCCAAGGCTCCTCCATCACGCTCGTCTCCGCCTCGGCGACGATCTGGAACGTGGTCAGCAAAAACCTCGGCACCGTCGCCTAACCTCACATGGGCGCTGAACCTGTCGGAAGCTTTGCGGCGGCGGCGAAGAAATACAGCGCGACCGCCACGCCGGTCATCGGCACCGCCGAGGGCACCATCGCGACGCTGGTGCCGGGACAGATTCTGGTGATCCAGAACCTCTCCGTCGAAGCCCTCTACGTGCGGCTCGGCGGCACCGCCAGCGCGACGGTTTTCCACTACGTCATCCCGGCCTGCTCGGCCGCGAAGGACGGCAGCAGCCCACCCTTCTACATCGACAACTGGCTCGGGATCGTGAGCGTCGCCAAGGTCGCGGCGGAACCGAGCTACGTCGCCACCGTCCTGAGCGCATGAGGACGCTCTGGCCATTCAGGGGCTCCACCTTCGACCCCACGACTTACACCGGCCCGCTGACCGCCGGGACGCTGGCGGTCAATGGCCGTCAGGTCGCCGGGATGCTGGAGCAAATATCAGCCAACAGCGGCAACTTCACGGTGCTGCCTGGCGTAACGCTCTTTCGCACCAGTGAAAGCCACCCCGGCATCTCCACGGCCATTACACTCACGCTGGCGGCGGCATCCAGCTACAAGGCCGGGCAGCGCGTGGTCATCTCCGACAGTGCGGTGGCGCTGAACAACAGCACCGGCAGAATCGCCATCGGCCCGGCTGGCGCGGACACGATCT
>JAYVZM010000279.1:0-4197 GCA_043783345.1 Verrucomicrobiota bacterium | reverse complement strand
AGAACTGCGCCCAGCGCGGGGCCGACCTCGTCAAACAACTGCTCACCTTCGCCCGCGGGTGCGACGGCCAGCGGATCCTGCTGCAACCGCGCCATCTGTTGCGCGAACTGGAGACGCTGCTTCCCGGCCTCCTTTCCAAGACGTGCAAAATCAAGACCGATTTCCCGAATGACCTTTGGACGATGGAGGGCGACGCCACCCAATTCCACCAAGTGCTGCTCAACCTCTGCGTCAACGCCCGCGATGCCATGCCACACGGCGGCACGCTGACCCTGACGGCGGCGAACGCGCAGATCGACGAAGCGTTCACCACCATGCAGCCCGGGGCGCAGGCGGGGCCGCACGTCTGCTTTGAAATCGCAGACACCGGGACGGGGATTTCGGCCGGGCACCTCAAGAAGATTTTCGAACCGTTCTTCACCACCAAGGAACCCGGCCGCGGCACGGGCCTCGGCCTGGCGACGGTGCAGACCATCGTTCGCAGCCACGGAGGCTTCGTGCAGGTGCAGTCAAAAATCGGCCGCGGCACGACCTTCAAAATTTTTCTTCCCGCCAAACCCGATGCATGTCCCGCCGAACTGGAGAGAGGCCTGGATTTGTTTCAGAGCGGCGGCGGCGAACTGGTGCTGGTCACGGACGATGACGAGCCGTTGCGCGAGATGGTCCGGCGAACGCTCGAATCGCACGGCTACCGCGTGCTCACGGCGAGCGATGGCACCGAGGGGCTGACGTTGTTTCTGCAACACCGCCACGAGGTCCGCCTCATCATCACCGATGTGATGATGCCGTTTCTCGACGGCATGGCGCTGGTGCGGGCCCTCCGCAAGGTCGAGCCCGAGGCGCTCATCGTGGCCTCGAGCGGCATCGATCTGAGCGAAGATGCGGACGGACCCCGGCGGGAACTCGCCGCTCTCGGAGTCAGCGCGTTCCTGCAAAAACCCTATCGGGCGGAAAAATTGCTGCGGCTGGTGCGTGAGGTGCTCGACGCGCCGCCCGCCCGGGCCAACCCGGTGTCAGTCGTTCCCGGCGCCATCGTTGAAACTCCGATTTGTAGGAGCGATTCGGAACGCACGCCGACGGAACACGCGCTGAATCGCTCCTACCTCCCGACCAAGCCGAAGCAAGCTTCGGGGTATCCGACCCAAAGAGAATGAACACGCTCTCCGCACAAACTCGGACGGCCGGTTTAGACGTGAATCCTCCGTTCCCCATCGTTCCCGCTGCCGAACAGACGGCGGAAGGTTCGCACCGGCGCAACGAAATGCTGGAAACGCGAGTGGCCCGGCTGACAGAGGAACTGGCCAAGGCCAACCAGGAGCTGGACGCCCTCTCGCACTCCATCTCGCACGATCTGCGGGCACCGCTGCGGGCGATCTCGGGCTTCGGCCATTTTCTCGCCGGAGAATACGACTCCGCATTCGACGAACGCGGGCGCGGCTATTTGCGCCGCATGATGGAAGCGGCGGCACAGATGAACGGGTTGATCGACGACCTGCTGCAGCTCGCGCGCGCCTCGCGCGCCGAGTTGCACCGGAGGCCGGTGGATTTGAGCGCGCTGGCGCAGGAAGTCGCGCGCGACCTGCAGCTGGCCGCGCCGGAACGCCGGGTGGAGTTTGCGTGCGCGACCGGGCTGCACGTCTCGGGCGATGCGCGACTGCTTCGCATGGTGTTGGAAAACCTGTTGGACAACGCTTGGAAATTCACCGGAAAGGCCGCGGAACCGCGCGTGGAAGTGGGCCGGGCCGGCGTCAACGATGAGGCCGCGTTTTTCGTCCGGGACAACGGCGCCGGCTTCGACGTGCGTTATGCGAACCGGCTCTTCGGTGCGTTCCAACGCCTGCATTCCGCGTCGGATTTCGAGGGCACCGGCGTCGGCCTCGCCACGGCGCAGCGCATCATCCACCGGCACGGCGGAAAAATGCGGGCCGAAACCAAACTGAACGAAGGGGCGACGTTTTATTTCACCCTGCCGGACGAGCGTGAAGGCGAGTCCCCCGGCCGCTAAGTGCCGGCATTTCATCAACGCACCATGAAAAATAATTTCGACTCCTCATTTCAGTCGCCCGCTGAATCGATCCTTCAGGTCGAGACCCAGGCGCTCAAACTGATCAGCTCCGCCCTGCCGCTGGAGGAGACGCTCGTCGCTCTGGTCAGAACCGTCGAGGCTCAATCCAGCGATATGCTCTGCTCCGTGCTGCTGCTCGATGCGGATGGGCTGCATCTTCGCCATGGTGCCGCTCCGAGTCTGCCGTCGGACTTCCGGCTGGTCATCGACCGGCTGGCCGCTGGCGAAGAGGTGGGCTCATCCGATATGGCGGCTTTTCGACGCGAACGGGCCTGTGTGGCCGACATCGCCACCGATCCGCTCTGGGCAAACTATCGCGAACTCGCGCTGCAGCACGGATTGCACACGTGCTGGTCCAAGCCGATCCTCGACGCCGACGGCCGGGGGCTCGGCACATTTGCCATTTACTACCGTCAGCCGCGCACACCGCAGGCGTCCGATCTGTGGTTCGTCGAAATCGCCACTCACGCCGCCGCCATCGCCATCGGCCGTCACGAAAACGGGGAAAGAATGCGCCGCTGGCAGAACACGGTGCTCGAGCAGGAGAATCGCCTGCTCGCGCTCAAGGCGGAGGTGAACGGGCTGCTCGTCGCCCTGGGCCGCTCGGCCCGCTATGCCGGCATCCCTTCACGATGAGAGCCCTGCTCACCCGGCAACTTGCCCAGATCGACCTGCTGCTCCAGCCCGCGACGCCGGCGGCCGAGGCGGCCTCTTTTGCGCGTAATATGAACACTGTGAAATCACCAAACGGCACCCTCAAACTCGGCCTGACCTTCGCGGCCCTGATCGCGATCCTGCTGGGGATCGGCTGGCTGGGCCTGAGCCGAATGGATGAGTTGGACGACAATATCCAGGAGATCGTCAACCGGCGCTGGAGCAAAGCCCAGTTGTCGCACGAGGCCCTCCACTACTCGGAGCTGAACAGCCGCATCATCATGCAGATTTTTGCGCTGCAGGACCGCACGCAGATCGAGCGGCTGTTGGAACAGCGGGCGGAGAACTCCGCCAAAATTTCCGAACTGCTCGGGCAAATCGAAGCCAAACTGAAACCCGACACGACGGATACGGCGCTGATCGCCGCTATCCGGAGCACCCGCACTCCCTATGTCGAAAGCTACGGGCGCGCGTTGAATCTCCTGGTGGAGGAGGGCCGGGTCGAGGCCGCGAAAAAAATGGTGGCCGAGACCGTGATCCCCAACCTCACCGCCTATCATAAGGCCTGGGCGGATCTCGTGGTGCATCAGCGCAAGGGTCTGGGTCAGGTCGGCGCAGATACCGACGCCAACTACAGATCGGCCCGTGACGAGGTCATCGTCCTGCTCGCGCTGGCCCTGATTCTGGCGGCCGGGATCGCGGTCTTCGTGACTCGCCGAAGCGCCCGGGAGGTCGCGAGCCGGCTCCGGGCGGAGGCGAGTCTGCGCGAAGCCCACGCCGCGTTGGAGCTCCGCGTCGAGCAACGCACGGCGGAACTGGCGAAGGCGCACAAGGAACTGCTGGAGGCTTCGCGCCTGGCCGGCATGGCGGAGGTCGCGACCAGCGTGCTGCACAACGTGGGCAATGTGCTGAACAGCGTGAACGTCTCGACCACGCTGCTGGGTGATTGGCTCCGGAAGAGCAAGGCGGCCAGCCTCGCCAAAGTGGCCGCGCTGCTCAGGGAACACGCGGCCGACCTGGCGGGTTTCTTTGCGCGCGACGCCCGCGCCGCTCAGGTGCCCGGCTATCTCGAGCAGCTGGCCCAGCATCTGGCCTCCGAGCGGCAGGCCATGTTTGGCGAAGTCGAGCAGCTGCGCAAAAACGTGGATCACATCAAAGACATCGTGGCGATGCAGCAGAGCTACGCCAAGGTCTCCGGCGTTACGGAGATTGTGAAGCCGGCCGACCTGATCGAGGATGTCCTGACCATGAACGCCGGCTCGCTCGACCGCCATGCCGTTGAAGTGGTGAGGGAAATCGCGGAGGTTCCGCCCATCCAGATGGACCGGCACAAGGTGCTGCAGATCCTCATCAACTATGTGCGCAACGCCAAATACGCCTGCGACGATTCGGGCCGCACCGACAAGCGCATCATCCTCCGCGTGAGACTGCGCGAGGACCGGGTGCTCTTCTCCGTCATCGACAACGGCGTGGGCATC
>JAYVZM010000278.1:0-10487 GCA_043783345.1 Verrucomicrobiota bacterium | reverse complement strand
CCTGGGCGTAAGCGGTGGTGAGGTAGGCCTTCTCCTTCTCGGTGAGCGAGCCCAGCTTGGTGCCGGTGAACAGCATCCGGAATTCGGGCTCCAGTTGCGCGTGGGTCAGGCTGGTTTTCTCCTGGGTCGGCAGCACGCCGATGACTCCGTAGTGGCGGAGGCCGTCGAGGACGCCGTCGGCCAGGATCTGGCGGGAACTGAAGGTGGGCACGTCCACCGTCGCCTCGAAAAGCTCGGGCAGGGCATTTTCCACAATGATGCCCCGCACGCCCGGCAGCCGGAACATGCTGGCGTCATTCGCCGTGTCGCCGGCCACGAGCACCGCCTCGAGCGGGATCCGGAGCCGCGCACAGAGCCAGTGGAGCGCGCCGCCCTTGGTCGCGTGGCGCGGGAGGACATCGAGGTCGCGCGCGCTGGAATAGACCACTTTCGCCCCGAGACCGGCTTCCGCGAGGAGGCGCTGGAGCTCGCGCAGAGCGCCGGGCGTCGCACGGTCGAGGAACCAGCTCGACTTGAACTCGTGCTGAAATTCCTGCGGCTGCGGCCGGACTCCCGGAAACCGGGCCACGATTTCGTGGACGCGCGACCGGTCCCAGCCGTCGGCGAGGTGATCGCGCAGATCGCCGAGCAGCTGGCCCGACTTCACCTCGAAGACCTGGGTGCCCACGCCTCCAATGCAGTAGTCGGCGGCCGGCAGCATGCCGTTGTCCACAAAGCGGCGCAGGTCGTCGACCAGCCGGCCGCTGTTGTAGACCAGCAGGGGCCGGCCGACGGGCGGCAGGCCGGCCCACGCGGACTTGAATCGCCGGGCCGACTCGGGATTGCCGAGCAGCGTGCCGTCGAGGTCGGCGCTGAAAAGCCGAACGGCCGGCGGGCTGGTCGGGGGGCTCGGATCAGTCGCCATCGTTCCAGGGTTCGTCCCACTCGTTGTCGGTGAACGCCAGAGCGGTGGTGCGTTCCTCGATGAGACTGGTGAGCTGCTGGGCGATGCCCGTCCAGGTGAAGAGGCTGCGGGCCTTGTGCGCGCCCATGCGGGCGAGGCGGGTGGATAGGCGCGGGTGCCGGAGCACCTTCACGATAGTGATGCCGAAATCCTCCTTGTCGAGGACGTCGGCGTAAAGCGCGTGCCGGCCGAACGTGAGGGCCCGGTAGAGGCCGCCGTGCGTGGTGACCACGGTCGGCGTGCCGCAGGCCATGGCCTCGATCGCCGTCATCCCAAACGGCTCGTAGCGGCTGCTGAGCACGAACACGTCGGCCGCACGATAGTAATCGGCCAGATCGGCGTCGGCCACGTAACCGCTGAAGACGACGCGCTCGTCGAGACCGAGCTGGGCGACCTGCGCCTTCAGCTCGGCGAGCAGCTGTTGCTCGCCGGCAGTCAGATCCATGCCCCCGATTGCGAGATGCAGGACGGCCCCGTCGATGCGGGGGGCGACGAGGGCGAAGGCGTCGATCAGCAGGTCATAGCCCTTGTTGCGCGCGAGCCGGCCCAGCGTGAGCACGACCGGGCCCTGGAACCCGAGCCGTTGACGGATCGCGTCGCGCGAGGCGGCGCTGACGGGGTAGAAGCGGTTGTCGTCGTAGCCGGGTGGAATCATGCAGACCTTCTCCGCGGGTGCGCCGTAATCCTTCACGATCATGTCGAGCTGGTCGGGCGTCGTGGCGATGATCTGGTCGCAGGTCCGGTAAAGCAAAGTCTCCTCGTGGATGCGCCGGCTGAAGTTGTATTTCTTCTCGAGATCCCCGGCCGCTTCCGGGAAATCCTTTTCCATGAGCTGCTTTTTCCACAGGCCGAGCGAGTGCGGCGTATGGACATGCGGCACGTCGAGCGCCTCGGTCAGGCGCTGCGTGGCGTAGCCGGCGTCCCAGTAGTGGCTGTTGAGGAACTGGTATTTCAGGCCGTGCCTCCGGATGAAGCGCAAGGTGTGCTCCGCCCATTCCCCGAGGTGGCGGAACAGATATTCCTTGCCGAGGAATTGCTTCCCGCCGCACGGGGCGCGGAGGATGCGAACGCGTTCGTTGATGACGTCGATTTCAGGCTGCTCCTCGAACCGCCGGGTCCAGAGGTCGACCTCGAAGCCGAGTTGGGCCAGTTTCTTCGCCAGTTCGAGCACATACACCACCTGGCCGCCGGTGTCGGCCGCCCCGAGCGGGGGTTCCGCGGCGACGTAGCCGTGGGTGGAGACCATCCCGATGCGCGGGAGTGTGGATTCCGGATTCAATTCAAACATGAGGAAACGGGTTTGGGCCCGGCCCGCTGAGTCGCAAGCCGGGCCGGTGGCGTGGTCGCGCTGCAGCGCGGAGTCCGGCGCAGGCGATGCCGCCCACGTTTCCGGGGGCGGCAGCGGACCGGGGATTCCGGCGTGGAACGTGTGATCTTCCAAGATCGACCCCGCGGGCGCAGGGAAGTGCCGGCATTTTTTGCGCCGGAGCCCCGGGCCCTGACGGGACGGGAACCCCGCCGGAAGTGGCCGGGTCTACCGGGCATCCTCGCATCCATGGAAAAGTTTTGGCACCACAACGGCCTTTCGCTCGTGCTCTTTGGCTTGTTCCTGGGGACGCTGGGCCTCGGGCAGTTCTTCACGGGCATGCACCAATACAATGACGCCCGTGCCGAGCGCGGTCTGCCGGCCGTGGGCCCCGGCGACTACGGGCGAAGCCCGCATTTTGTCGAGGCCACGATGGAGAATTGGGAGAGCGAATTTTTCCAGATGTTCGCTTACGTCGCGCTCACGGTGTTCCTTTTTCAGAAGGGCTCGGCGGAATCCAAGGATCCCGACAAGCCGGAACCCCGCGAACCGGCGCTTTCGCCGCGCTCGCCGTGGGCGGCGCGGCGCGGTGGATGGATTCGGAAGGTTTACTCCCACTCCCTGTCCCTGGCTTTTCTCGTTCTCTTCCTCCTGACCTTCGCCTTCCACGCGTGCAGCGGCGCGCGGCTTTTCAATGAGGAGGAAGCGGCCAAAGGCAAAGCGTCCATCACCGTCCTCGAATATCTGGCCGGATCGCGCTTCTGGTTTGAATCCTTCCAGAACTGGCAAAGCGAGTTTCTGGCCATCGGCTCCATGGTCGTGCTCTCCATTTATCTGCGGGAAAATGGGTCGCCGGAGTCCAAGCCGGTTAACACGGCCCACCGCGAACACGCGTAAACACCCCCGGATGCAAGGGAGGGGACCTGCGCCTTTGCGGTGGAACCTTGGCTGTTGCCGGAGGCTCTACCCCTGAGGGCCCGCGAGGCCGTTCATCATGAAACGACTCCTTTCCATCCTCCTGATTTCCGGCGGCGTGTTGTTGGCGCTGCTGTTGTTGGTGCGCTTCGCCGGATCCCCGTGGGTCACCGCGATGGCTAACCGGAAACTCGCCGCGCTCCCGGAATACTCCGGGAAAGTCGGTGCCATCCACCTGGCCCTTTGGCGGGGCACGGTCTCGGCCGACGACTTCCAGTTGATTCGCCGGGAGCACGAAGGCGACGGTCCGGTGATCACCGTGCGCCATGCCACGCTCTCGGTGGCGTGGTTGCCGCTTTTCCGCGGCCGGATTGGCGGGCAGGGTATGGTCGAAGGCATCGAGGTGGTCATCGCGAAGGATCCGGAGCCCGCCTCCGAGTCTAAGGGAAAAAAGGAAGCGCCCGCCGTGCGGAAATGGCAGGCCATCCTCCGCGAAGCCTTTCCAATGGAACTCAGCCGCTTTGAAATCAAAGACGCCACGATCAAGTTCAGCGACCGCACCGCCCAGCCCGCGGCGGAAATGGTCATTGCCCGGTTTCACCTGATCGCGACGAACCTCGCCAACCGTCCCCAGCCCGGCGCGGCGCTTCCGGCAGAGCTGGTCGTGCAAGCGCGCGTGGGCGGCACGGGGCGCCTCAACGTCGAGGTGCGGGCCGACCCCGCCAAAGCCCAACCGACTTTCACCTCCAGGATGGAACTCAAGGACCTCGAACTCGTTCGCCTCCATGATTTCCTCGTGAAATACGCCCTGATTGACGTCAGCCACGGCACGTTCGAGGTGTATAGCGAAATCAACGCCGGGGATGGGCACTATGACGGCTACCTGAAACCCTTCTTCAAGGACCTCGAGTTCAAGGCGGTGCCAGATCCAAGCAAGAACTTCGCCCAGCGCGCAGTGGCCAAGGTGGCCAGCGCGGCCAAGGGCTTGCTGAAAAATGACAAAGGCGAGGTCGCCACCAAGGCGCCGTTCAAGGGCGACTTCGTCGACAACCAGCTCGATTTGTGGACGACGATAGAAAACCTCCTGCGCAATGCTTTCGTCCAGTCCTTGAGCGCGGGCCTCGAAGGGCACTCTCCCTCAAAATAGCCGGGCGCCCGCCGGGCAAGGGGAAATCAGAGCCAGCTGGTGCGAGTGCCGGGAGTCGAACCCGGATCGACGGCTTCGGAGGCCGCTACACTATCCATTGTGCTACACTCGCCCACAACAGCGGCCTAGCTTTTGGCTAGACTGCGGGAATTCAAGAAGTTTCGCGGCTCGTTGGCTGAAGGTAGGGACGGACCGCCCGGCCGTCCGTGAATCGCGGCGCGCCCCAGCGGTCGCGCCCTACCTTTGATATCCGGTCAATGCGCGGCCTTCACCGCCGCGGTGAGGGGCTGGCCGATCTCCTGCAGCAGTTCCTTGAACCAGGGCTGGCTGGTAGCGAAGGCCTTGCCGCCCTTGATGCGGGGGAACTCGATGGCGCGGAGCTCGTCGCCGCGCTCCTCGTCCTGGCCGATGAGGCCGGTCACGCCCGCCTTGGCGCACTCGACCGCTTTGAGGACGCAGGTGTCGATCAGCTTGAAGTCCTCGTCATTGGCCGGGGCGGAGCGGGCGAAATAGCCGCTCTTCTGCACGAGCACCTTCTCGGCGCCGATCATGGCGGAGAAGCGTTCGCCAAACCACTTCCCCGGATTGATGGTGTCGAGCCGCACGTGGCCGAAGGCATCACGGTCGATCTTGGCGCCGCGTTCGGTCATCTCCTTGATGATGCTGTCGAGTCCGGCGCCTTCGCTGACGAAGAGATTCACGTTGCCCTGCCGGTCCATGATGGCGCGCAGCCGCTTCGCCTCGGCCTCGACGTCGAGGGCAAGCTCGGGCAGATAGACGGCGTGGACGGCGTATTTCTCGCGGGCCAGCCCGATGGCGGGGACCCAGGCGTTTTTGGCGAGGCCCTGCTGGTAGACCCGTGCGGTCGCGGCGGTGAGCCAGCCGCAGCTGCGACCCATGACCTCGTGGACGATGAGCATGCGGCCGCTGGCGCCGAGTTCGGTGACGACATTGGAGAAGAATCTCGCGCCCTGCTCGGCGGCGGTTGCGGCCCCGAGGCTCTGCTTGACGGGGATGATGTCGTTGTCGATGGTTTTGGGCAGGCCGATGACGTTGAGCTTGTAGTTGTGCTGTTCGAGGTAGGCGGCGAGGTCGGCGGCCGTGGTGTTGGTGTCGTCGCCGCCGACGGTGTGGAGGATGTCGACGCCGTCGCGCTGGAGCTGCTCGGCGGCCACGGCGAGGGGATTCTGGCCCTCCTGGACGAGGCCGCGCTTCACGCAGTCCTTGGCGTTGGTGAGCTTGACGCGGCTGTTGCCGATGACGCTGCCGCCGTAGCGGCGGAGGACGCCGGCCGAGGCGCGGATCTCGGGCGTGACGGCGAGGCTTTCGCCCTTCAGCAGACCCTTGTAGCCGGAGCGGTAGCAGATGATGTCCCAGCCGGGGCATTGCTGCGTGTAATGGAGAATCAGCTGGCCGACGGCGGCACTGAGGCAGGGTGCGAGCCCGCCGGCGGTAAGGATGGCGACTTTCTTTTTGTTGCTCATGGTCGGGAAACACTGAGTCGAGCAACAGGCGGGGGCCGAATCAACCCCGGAGCTAGCTTATGCCGGGGTTATTACTTTTTCTCCGCCTGCATATGACGGTGAACGAAGAACCAGTAGATCACGCCCAGCACGCCCAGCACGCCGGCGGCCCAAAGGGTGATCGAACGCAGCTCGCCGCGCATCAGCGCCTCGTCCTGGCCGGCCTTAACCCCGAGCCAGCAGAGCACCGCGCACCAGAGGGCGGAACCGATGAGCGTCCAGAGCGAGAATTTCCAGTAGTTCATCCGGACGATGCCGGCCGGGATGCCGATCAGGTGGCGCACGACGGGCAGCAGCCGCGAGGCGAAGACGCCGAAGTTGCCGTAGGCCGCGGCCCAGCGTTCCGCTTTCTCCATTTTTTCCGGTGGAACGAGAAAAAATCTGCCGTATTTCAGCAAGAGCGGCCGGCCGGCCCAGCGCGACAGCCAATACATGCTGGTCGCCCCCAGCCACGAACCGAGGGTTCCGGCGAGGACGATGCCGAGCAGGCTCATATCGCCCTTGGTGTAGGCGAGGTGCGCGGCCGGCGGGATGATGAGCTCGCTGGGCAGCGGGAAGAACGTGCTTTCGATGAACATGAGCAGCACGATCAGCAGGTAACCGCCCGACTCGAGGGAGTGAAGATACCAGTCGATGAGAGGCTTCAGGAGATCGTGCATAAATGGAAAAGGCGGGCGCAGTGCACGCCCGCCCGATGGGAAAATGTCCGCTTAAACGTCGGCTTTGGTCTTGCGCAGGCCTTGGACGCGGTCGCCTTCCTTCCACTGGCCGCGCTTCTTCAGCAGGGCGACGCGCTCGAAGCGCTTGAGGACATTGCGTTTGACGACGAGGCCGCCGGACACGGGCTTCAGGCTGGGATGTTGGGACATATAAAAGGGTCGATTTAAGGTTGTTTCGGGCTGTGGAAGGGTGCGGATGTAGAGTTCGCCATAGCCCATGACAAGTATTTTTCGCCCACATGTTCGGCGCTCACCTCGATCCATTGCGGTGTGGCGAAGGGATGGTGCCCGTGCACCCACGCGCTGAGGGCAGAGGCATTGCCCGGCAGGTATTTAAACCACACCCGGAATTCCTCCGCCTGCTCCATCCGGCCTTCCCAATGATAATAGGAAGTGATCGGCCCGTCCACCTGCGCGCAGGCGGCGAGCCGCGCCTCGACCGCTCCCCGGGCGAGTTGGTCGGCGTCGGCACGTTTGGCGGTGGTTGTCCAAGCCACGAACATGCAGCCAGTTTCGCACGGCCGGTGCCGGCGGCAAAGCCAAAAGAAGGGGGCGGGAGGTGATTCAAATTAGCCCTTGACGCTCCTCCCTGCCACCGTAGGCCTATCCTTTCACAATCTTCCCGCCCGCCACCATGAGAGACGAATACATTCGCGAAGCCCAGAAAGTCATTCCCGACCCGAACATCCTGATCAACGTGATCTCCCGTCGCGTGAAACAGCTCCGTCGGGGCAGCCGTCCGCTCGTCGAGTCGCTCGAGAAGCTCAGCCCCGAGGACATCGCCCTGCGCGAGGTCATCGAGGGCAAGATCAGCTACGAACTGCACACGGCCTGAACGGGCCGCGCCGGATTTCCCCCGGGTTAACGCGAAGCGAGGCCGAACGCCTCGCTTCTTTTGTTTGTCACGTCGCGCCTCCCGCCGCATTACTGTCTCCTGCCATGGCCGCCCAGCCGCACGATTCCGCCCGCTACACCGAGCTTCGCAATTCGAAGGCTCTGCGGGACTATTTCATCCACGACAAGTTCGAGGCGGGCATCAAGCTGGTCGGCACCGAGGTGAAATCCATCCGCGCCGGCAAGGCGCAGATCACCGATGCCTTCGCGCGGCTGGAGAAGGGCGGCGTGTGGCTCTACGGCGCCTACATTCAGGAATACTCCCACGGCGGCCCGACCCAGCACGCCCCGCGCCGCGAGCGCCAGCTGCTCCTCCACGAATCCGAGATCCGCAAGCTCCGGATCGCGGTCGAGACCGGCGGCAAGTCGCTGGTCGCCCTCCGCATGTATTTCAAGCAGGCGCTGGTGAAGGTCGAGATCGCCACGGCGACTGGCAAAAAGCAGTTCGACAAGCGCGCCGACCTCAAAAAGCGTGAGCAGCAGAGGGAGGTCCGCCAGGCCTTCAAATTCCGCCAATGAAACGAAAACCATTCAATCGCGTCACCGTCCGCGTGCCGGGCAGCACCTCGAATTGCGGGGCGGGCTTCGACTCGCTCGGCCTCGCGCTCAGCATCTACAACGAGATCACGCTGAACCGCGGCGACTGGCGCGGGGCGCGGCCCGCGACCGAGCGCGATGCCGCCGGGCTCGACATGGCGGACGAGGCCGCCCGGCTGTTTTTCGTCCGCGCCGGCGTCGAGGAATTTGGCTTCGAACTCGCCATCGCCGGGCAGGTGCCGATGTCGCGCGGCCTCGGCTCGAGCGTCACGCTGCGCGCCGGCGTGGTGGCGGGACTTAACGAGCTGGCCGGCACCCGGCTGACCAAAGACGATTTTTGCAGCCTGGTCACCCAGCTCGAAGGGCATCCCGACAACGCCACCCCCGCGGTCATCGGCGGCTTCTGCGTGGCCCGCTCCGATCCGCACACCGGCGAATTGCTCGGGGTCCTGCGCAAGTCCATCGGTCGCGATCTTTGCTTCGTCGTGGCGGCGCCCGACCAGGAACTGGGGACGAGGAAGGCCCGCGGGATCCTGCCGAAGGAGATCCCTTATTTTGACGCGATCAAGAGCGTGAACAGCGCCGCCTACGTGGTGGCGGCGATCATCTCGGGTGAATACGACCGCCTGCGGCATGCGGTGCGGGATTTTCTCCACGAACCCTACCGGCTGCCGCTCATTCCCGGGGCCAAAGGGGCGATCGAGGCCGGCGTCGCCGCGGGGGCGCTGACCGGCTGGCTCAGTGGCAGCGGCTCCAGCGTGCTCTGCGTGGCGCAGCCGCGCCTGGCGGCCAAGGTGGGCCGGGCGATGGCGGCGGCCTTCGCGGCGCACAAGGTGTCCGCCACGATCCACCTGCTCCACGCCGACAACGACGGCTTACACGTCGTGAAACGGCGCGCCTGAGGCAATGACCCGCGGCGGGTGGGCATCGGGCCAGTATTTCACGACCTCGTTGGCCAGCGTCGCCCACTTGAAGGGTTTCCGGATGATCATTTTCAGCGAGGGCACCTCGGCCATTTCGCGCTCGGTGAATTTCAAGTGGTAGGCCGTGATCATCACCACCGGGATGTCGGGATTGATTTTCTGCACCTCGCCGATGAATTCCAATCCCGTCATCTCGGGCATCTGATAGTCGCTGACGATCAGGCCGACATTGAGCGTCGAGATGGCCCGGAGCGCATCCGCGGGCTTGGTGAACCCATGCACGGGACAGGCGAGATGCTCGCGCAGCAGCTGCTCAAGCAGATCGATGTAGGAAATCTCGTCGTCGACCAAAACGACTATCTTTCCCCCGGAAGGGGGCGGGGTATTTGGCATGATGAGGGGTGTGACTGAAGCCCGAACAGTGCAATCGTTGTAAGATTAAATCGCTGCGCGTAAAGCAGAGAAGCACCGGTATGACCCGGCCCGACCCGGTCGTTGACAGGATGGGGCGCGGACCGGCACGCTGTTGAAACCGATGCTTCACGTTGTGCTGTTCGAGCCGCAGATCCCGCCCAACACCGGCAATATTGGCCGGATGTGCGCCGTCACCCGCGCGCGGCTGCACCTGATTCATCCGCTCGGCTTTGCCGTCACCGACAAGAACCTCAAGCGCGCCGGCATGGATTACTGGCACTCCCTCGACGTGCACCATCACGCCGATTGGGCGACGTTCAGGGCGAGTGCGGCGGTGCCGCAGCGGTTGTGGCTGTTCACCACGCACGCCACGCGTTCCTTCTGGGAGGTGCGCTACGCCGACGGCGACGGACTGGTCTTTGGCAACGAGGAAGCCGGCGCGCCCGACTGGCTCCATGCCGAGTTGGGCGACACGCAGCGGGTGAAAATTCCGCACGCCAACACCGCTTTGCGTTCGCTCAATCTCTCGACCGCCGCCGGCATCGCCACCTACGAGGCGCTGCGACAGTTGGGCGGGCCGTAGCCGGACGCAGCAGCGAACGCGGCACCGCCCGTGAGTTTCAGCCAGTCGCGACGCGTGAGGTTCATGGGAGTGGGGTAGGCTTATTTCTGTCCGGCGAATTGCTTGTTCAGCCATTTTTTTGGGAGGTCGATATTGAAATAGAGCACCCGTTCTTCCCCTGTCTTGCGATCCTTGACCGTCATGGCATCGAATTCGCTGCGCTCGTGGGCATCGAGAGTCTGACGGATGGTTTGCAATCCCATGACGCGCAGCACGGCATATTCCTCGGCAACGGTGATCACCCGGAAGGCCGTGGCGAAATCGCGTCCGTCGCCGCTGCGCAGAATCGAATCCACCAGCGCCATCCATTGCTGCCGTGTCCTGTCGGCATTGGCGATGTCGCCCGCGTCGCGGTAGGCGGAAGCCAGCGCGATCAGGAGATCAATATCATAGGGCGCAACCGTGAGTCCCTTTTTGGCCTCGGCGATGGCATCGGGAAACTTCTTCTTTTCCACCAATTCGTAGACGGTCTTCTGGAAATCCCGGTTCTTGGTATCATACGGGTTATACTCCGCCGAGGCCGCATAGGCCAGCCGCTGCTCGG
>JAYVZM010000277.1:0-10523 GCA_043783345.1 Verrucomicrobiota bacterium | reverse complement strand
TTTCATCGGGCCATCGCGGCATAAAGCCGCTCCTGCAGTTGCCCCACCACAGTCGAATCAAGGGCAGTAGTCACCACCGATAAAAAAGGCGCTCCGTTGCGGGAGCGCCGGGAAATGGTGGCCGCTGGCCTCGGCTTACGCCCCGAGCTGGAAGCGGACGAAGCGGCGGATCTGCATATTCTCGCCCATCACCGCGATCTTCTCGGTCAGGATGTCCTTGATGGCCTTGTCCGGGTTCTTCACGAACGGCTGGTCGAGCAGGCAGACCTGCGAATAATATTTCTCGAGCTTGCCCTCGACGATTTTCTGCACGGCGGCGGGCGGCTTGCCCTGCACCTGCGCGGCGGCGATGTCGCGCTCCTTGGCCAGCTCGGCCTCGGGCACTTCCTCGCGGCGCACATAGAGGGGATTCGCGGCGGCGATCTGCAGGCAGAGGTCGCGGCAGAACGCCTTGAAGTCGTCGTTCTTGCCGACGAAATCGGTCTCGCAGTTGACCTCGACCATCACGCCGACCTTGCCGCCGACGTGGATGTAGGCCTCGATCAGGCCCTCCTTCGTCGCGCGGCTGGACAGCTTGTCGATCTTGCCGCCAAGCTTCTTGCGCAGGATCGTCTGGGCCTGCTCCAGGTTGCCTTGGGCCTCATCGAGAGCTTTCTTGCAATCCAGCATACCGGCGCCGGTTTTTTCGCGGAGATCCGCGACCATTTTGGCTGTGACTTCGGACATGGTGACTTGAGCGTTAAAGTTTAGACTTCCTCGGTGCTGACGGCGGATTTCTTGGCGCCGGCGCGGCTGGTGCGCTTGCGCGAGGGCACGACGGGCTTGTCCTCTTCGACCAGGCCCTTGAGGTTCGCCGGGATCACGACCTTGTCGAGGTCGACCTCGCCGGTGGGGCTGACGCCCGCGGCGGCGGCCTTGGCATCGGCATGCGCCACGCGGCGCGTCTCGCGGTGGGCGAGGCCGGCGGTGATCGCCGCGACGACGGTCTCGACGATGATGCGGACCGACTTCGTGGCGTCGTCGTTGCCCGGGATCGGGTAGGTGAGCTGGGTCGGGTCGGAGTTGGTGTCGACAAGGCCGATCGAGGGGATGCTCATGCGCTTGGCCTCGGCCACGGCGATCTCCTCGTAGCTGGTGTCGACCACGAACATCGCGCCGGGCAGGCCGGTGATGTTGGCGATGCCGTCGAAATTGCGGGTCATGCGGGCCATCTCGCGGCGGATGGCGGACTCCTCCTTGGAGGAAAACTTGGCGAGCTCGCCGCTGGCGTCCATCGCTTGGTATTTCTTGAACTTCGCGAGCGACTTCTTGATCGTCTCGAAATTGGTCAGCGTGCCGCCCATCCAGCGGTTGGTCACGTAGGGCATGTTGGTCGCGGCGGCGGCCTCCTTGATGAGTTCCTGCGCCTGGCGCTTGGTGCCGACGAGCAGAACCTCGTCGCCGCTGGCGACGAGGTTCTCGAGGAACGTGCACGCCTTCTCCAGCTGCGCATGCGTCTTCTCAAGGTCGATGATGGTGATGCCCTGACGGTGGTCGAAAATGTAGGGCTTGGAGCGCGGGTTCCAACGCTTGGTCTGGTGACCGAGGTGGACGCCGGCGTCGAGGAGGTCTTTGGGAGTGATGTTCATGGGATCTATGTCGTGACGAGACACAGGTCGGCCAGACTGGGCCGCCTTGCGATCGTAACTGCGGTTAACGGTTGTGGGTTGAAGGAACGGGAAGGGCGAAAAGAGAGACCGGCTCCACCCTTGGCAAGTCCGATTCTGTTGAATTTTGCCGGCCACCGGAACGCTGACCGAATGACCAGCCCGGACGGCCGGCTCATTTCCGACGCAAGAAATAGCGCTGCAACAGGATAAACGCCAGCAACAGTCCGCCCACCACGATGCGCATCCACCACGAGCTAAGCCGTCCGTCGAACAGGATGGCGGCCTGGATGGTGCCGAAAATCAACACGCCCAGCAACGTGCCCAGCATATGGCCGCGCCCGCCGGTCAGCAGCGTGCCGCCGATCACGACGATGGCGATGGCATCCAACTCGAGCCCGAGGCCCATGCTGGGATTGCCCGAACCGGTATAAAGCGTGGCGACGATGCCCGCCAGCGCGGCGCAAAACCCGTTGACCGCATACACCGCCACCTTGGCCGGGCCGAGCGGCAGTCCCATGAGCAGCGCCGACTGCTCGTTGCCGCCGATGGCCAGCAGCGTGCGCCCGAAGCGCGCGTGATGCGCCACGACATAGCCCGCCAGCATAACGGTGAGCAGTATCAGGGCGTTCGCCGGAAAAATCACCGGACCGAGCGCCAGCTCGTAGCCGGAAATCTTCGCATAGAGTTCGTGGCCGATGCCGATCGATTCCGTGCTGATCCAGAAGCCCGCGCCCCGGGCGAGAAACATGCCCGCCAGAGTGATCAGGAACGGCGGCAACCGGAAAAAATGAATCAACGCCCCCATGCCCGCTCCGAGTCCCGCGCCCGCCGCGAGCGCCAATCCCCAGGCCAGTCCCGGCGCCAGGTGATGCTGCTCGATCAGGGTGGCCGTGAAGATCGAGGTGAACCCGATGACCGCCCCGACCGACAGGTCAATGCCACCCGAGAAGATCACCAGCGTCATGCCCACCGCGGCGATGCCGAGAAAGGCGTTGTCCGAAAGAAGATTGACCAGCACCCGGGACGAGAAAAATCCGCCGTAGAGCAGCCCGGCCGCGGCGAAGAGCGCCACGAAGATCGTCCCCGTCACCAGCAGGGTCAGGTTGCGTGAAAAGAATGGCGTCGCTCGCTTCATGGGACAGCCCTCCCCGGGGTGAGACTCCACGGCGGGGTCGCCGTGGCTCCAGTGATGGAGCGCGGGCGACCTCGCCCGCGAACGGCACCGCCGCCTGTTGCAGACTCCGCTTTCATATTCCCGCCTTTTTGTGCCACAATCCACCGAGCCAGCGGCCGATCTTTTCGGACTGCAGCAACGTCACGCCGATGATGAGCAGCGCCTTGGGCACGGGCGCCACCGCCGGCGACACGCCCAGATTATACATTGTCGTGGTCAGGGTCTGGATGAGCAGGGCGCCGATCGCCGTGCCGAGGATGACAAAGCGCCCGCCCGCCAGCGCCGTGCCGCCCACGACCACGGCAAAGATCGCGTCGAGCTCCATGTTTTCCCCGGACCGGTAGGCATCGGCCGCGCGGATGTTGGACGCCGCCAGCACGCCGGCCAGGCCAGCGCAGCCGCCGCAAAACACATAGGCGAACGCCTTGATGCGCGCCGCGGCCAGGCCGGCAAAGCGGCTCGCCATCTCGTTGTCCCCCACGGCCTCGATGAACAACCCCAGCGCCGTGCGGCGCAGTGCAAAATGCGTGGCCAGGAAAAGGGCGCCGACCAGCAGCGGCGCCACCGGCAGGCCCAGCACAAAACCGTTGGCCAGATACTCGAATGGCGCATGGGTGATGATGATCACCTGCCCGTCCACGATCAGTTGCGCCACGCCCCGGCCGGCCACCATCAAAATCAGCGTCGCCACAATCGGCTGCACCCCGATGCGCGCCACGAGCAGCCCGTTGATCGAGCCCGCGATCAGACCCGCCCCGGTCGCCGCGGCCAGGGTGGTCGCCAGCGAGGAACCGCCCTGGAGCAGCACGGCGCAAACCGCGCCGGCGATGGCCACGACCGAGCCGACCGACAGATCGATGCCACCGGTCGCGATCACGAGCGTCATCCCGAGCGCCACCAGCATCGTCCGCGAACCCTGGGTGAGGATATCCACCGGCAAGCCGTAGAGGTGGCCGTCGAGCAGGGTGATCCGGAGAAAACCGGGATTGAAAACGACGTTGAGCACCACGAGCCCCGCCAGCCCGGCCAGCGGCCAGACCACGGCCGGCCAAGCACGCCGCGGCGCAGTCGGAGTCGTGATTTCAGCCTTGTTCATGGGTGCCCGGCCAGCAGGCGCATCAGGCTTTGCGAGTTCAGCCCGGCCCCGGAGGTTTCGCCGGTCAGCCGCCGCTCGCGCAGCACGAGGACTCGCGAACAGTTGCGCACCACCTCGTCGATCTCCGACGAGATGAACAGCACGGCCAGCCCGTCGTCGCGCAGTTTCGCGATCAGCTGCTCGATCTCCTGCTTGGCGCCGATGTCGATGCCGCGCGTCGGCTCGTCGAGGATGATCACCGCCGGCCGGGTCGCGAGCCAGCGCGCCAGCAGGACTTTCTGCTGGTTGCCGCCGGAGAGGTTCTTGATCGGCGCCTCCGCGTCGGCCGTCTTGATCCGCAGCGCCTTGATATAGTGGTCGCAGAGCTGCGCCTGCTCGACGCGGGTCAGGGCGCGCAGGGCCCCGCGCTTGCCCTGCAGCGCGAAGATCAGGTTCTCGCGCACGGAGAGATTCGGCAGGATGCCCTCGGACTTCCGATTCTCCGGGCAGAACGCGAGCCCGAGGCGCACGGCGTCGCGCGGAGAGTTGATCCGGACCGGGGCGCCCCCGACGCTGATCTCGCCACTGTCGGCCGCATCGATGCCAAACAACAGCCGCGCCGTCTCGGTGCGGCCCGAGCCGAGCAAACCGCCGAGCCCGGTGACTTCGCCGGGATAGAGCGCCAGGTCCAGCGGGGCGATCGCGCCCTGCCGGCCAAGGCCGCGGGCTGACAACGCGGGGGAAACATCGGGGGGGTGGTCCGCGACCGCCGCGCCGCCCGAAAAATCGGCCGCGTTCACCTCGCGGCCGAGCATCTTGCCCACCAGCTCCAGCCGCGACAGGGCGGCGGTGGCGTATTCTCCGACCAACTGGCCGTTGCGCAGGACGGTCAGCCGGTCGGTGACCGCATAGACCTGATCCAGAAAGTGGGTGATGAAAACGATCCCCAGCCCCTCGCCGCGCAGCTGGCGCATCACCTTGAAGAGCTCCGCCACCTCATGCTCGTCCAGGCTGGCCGTCGGTTCGTCGAGCACGAGCAACCGCGCCTGCGTGTCGAGCGCGCGCGCGATGGCGACCATCTGCTGGCGCGCCACGGACAGCGAGCCCAGCTCGGCATCCACGTCGCAGTCGATCTCCAGCCGGGCCAGCGCCGCCCGGGCCCGGCGGCGGACCGCCGGCCAGTTGAGAAATCCGCCGCGGCCGGGCTGCCGGCCGAGCGTGATGTTCTCCGCGATGGAAAGCGAGGGCACCAGGTTGACCTCCTGGTAGACGGTGCTGATCCCGAGCCGCTCGGCGTCCTTCGGCGCGGCCGGGCGGATGGGCGCGCCGGCAAGCCGGATCTCGCCCGCGTCCGCCGGGTGCACCCCCGTGAGCACCTTGATGAGCGTGGACTTGCCGGCGCCGTTCTCGCCGAGCAACGCGTGGATCTCGCCCGCCCGCACGGTGAAGTCCACGCCCTGCAGCGCCACGACGCCGGGAAATCTCTTTCCGATGTCGCGGAGTTCGAGCAGGGCTGGCATGCCGGTTGGCGCGGGAGGGGTCAATACTGCCGCGTCGGCAGGGCTGCCGCGGCGTTGGCGGCGTCGAAGAGTTGGTCGACGTTATACATCTGCGACATGACCGTTTCACCTTTCAAAATCTTCTCGATGACGCCGTAGACCTTCGGGCCGAAGAGCGGATTGCACTCGACGGTGCAGTTGATCTTCCCGTCGACCACCGCCTGGACGGCCTCCTTGATGGCGTCGATCGACACGATGAGGATGTCCTTGCCCGGCTTCAGCCCGGCTTCCTCGATGGCCTGAATCGCGCCCAGCGCCATGTCGTCATTGTGCGCGTAGAGGATTTCGATCTCCCGGCCGTGTTTTTTGATCAGGGCCTCCATCACCTGCTTGCCCTCGGCCCGGCGGAAATTGCCGGTCTGCGAATCGATGATCTTGAAACCGGGGTGCTTCCCCATTCCCTCGCCGAAGGCGCGGCGGCGTTCGTTGGCCGCGGCCGAACCGGGCTCGCCCTGCAATTCGACGATCTTGGTGCGGCCGCCGGAGTTTTTCGCCAGCCAGTCGGCCGCCATGACGCCCTCCTTGTAGAAGTCGGAGCCGATGAACGTGACATAGAGCGAGTCGTCGGCCGTCACGATCTTGCGATCCATGATGACGACGGGGATCTTGGCGCGCTTGGCCTCGCGCAGCACGTTGTCCCAGCCGGTGACCACGATGGGCGCGATCACGATGGCATCCACGCCCTGCGTGATGAAGGAGCGGACCGCGCGAATCTGGTTCTCCTGCTTGCTCTGCCCGTCGGAAAACTTGAGGTCGATGCCGCGCTTCGCCGCCTCGGCCTTCATCGATTCGGTATTCGCGGTGCGCCAGGCGCTTTCCGCGCCGGTCTGGGCGAAGCCGATCTTGATTTGTTTCTGCTCGGCGGCCGAAGCCAGGAGAGCCGCGGTGGCCGCGAGGCCGCCCACGAACAGTTTGAACAGAGGGGTGAGTTTCATACGGGAAGGAATGGCGAACAGCGCCGCCGGGATCAGGGGTTCATCGAAGCAATGGAGAAACTAAACGAATATGAGCCCCGCGCAAACTCACAATTGTCCGCTCATATTACAGTCAAATTCCGCATCGATCTGAAACCTGCGGCCCCCGAACCCGTCTTGACCCGACAAGCCACTGGCCTTCCGGCCGGCTTCCGCCCCAGCCTTCCGCTCCGGCCAACATGAAAAAACACACCCTGTTCCTCGCCCTGGCCCTCCTGCTTGCCTTCCCGCTCGCCCCCCTCCTTTCCGGCCAGGAGAAGCGCGAACACAAGGAACCCGACACGGAACTCGGCAAGACCATGGAAAAATTCAACGGCGCCTGGCGCAAGCTGCGGAAACAGGCGGCCGATCCGGCGGCCAACGCCTCCTCTCTGGAACTCGTCGCCACCATCCAAGCGGGCTTGGAGAAGGCCTTCACCCTGACCCCCGCCAAAGCCGCGGACGTGCCGGCCGCCGCGCGCGAGAAGTTCATCCAGTCGTATCACGCGAAGTTGAAGGAATTCATCGCCCTGCTGCCCGGGCTGCAGACCGCCCTCAAGGCCAACGACAACGCCGCCGCCCAAGCCATCGTCCAAAAAATGGGCACGACCCAGCGGGAGGACCACAAGGAATTCAAGCGACCCGAGATGTGACCGGGCGCCTCGGCGCGGAGCCGGCCCGAGGCTGTTTCAGGATAGCCAGCACGGGATATGACTGTAAAGTAGCGGGACTGTTTCGCCGCCCTCCGGCGGTGGCTAGCCTCCCCACGTGTTTACCCTCGGAATAGATTACGGCACGAACTCGGTGCGCGCCCTCGTGGTCCGTTGCGCCGACGGCGCGGAACTCGCCAGCTGCGTCGTCAACTATCCCAGCGGCAAGGAGGGCGTCCTGCTCGACCCCCGTGACCATCATCTCGCCCGCCAGCACCCCGGCGACTATCTCGTCGGCTTGGAGAAAAGCGTCCGCGGCGCCCTCGCCGCCGCGAAAAAGACCCGCGGCTTCGCCGCCGCCAATGTCATCGGCCTCGGCGTCGACACCACCGGCTCCAGCCCCATTCCCGTCGATGCAAAAAACGTCCCGCTCGCGCTTTCGCCCCAGTGGAGGAAGAACCTCCAGGCCCAATGCTGGCTGTGGAAGGACCACACCAGCCACCGCGAGGCCGCGCGCATCACCGAGCTCGCCGCGCAGCACCGGCCGCAATTCATCGCCAAGTGCGGCAACACCTATTCGTCCGAATGGTTCTGGTCCAAGATCTGGCATTGCCGGCAGGTCGCCCCGAGAGTCTTCGCCGCCGCGCATTCCTGGGTCGAACTGTGCGACTGGGTCCCCTCCGTTCTCGCCGGCATCACCGATCCGACCCGGGTGAAGCGCGGCATCTGTGCCGCCGGCCACAAGGCGCTCTATTCCGACGACTGGGGTGGGTTGCCCGACAAGGAATTCCTCGCCCTCCTCGATCCGGCCCTAGCCGAGCTGCGCGACCGGCTCTACACCAAGGCCCACGACGCCACCGAGCCCGCCGGCTCGCTGTGCCCGGAGTGGGCGGCGAAACTCGGACTGCCGGCCGGCATCCCGATCGCGATCGGCGAGTTCGACGTCCACTACGGCGCCATCGGCTGCGGCGTGGCCGAGGGCACGCTGGTCAAGGTCATCGGCACCTCCACCTGCGATTGCGGCGTGGTGTCAGCGAGCAAGACCGTGCCCGACATCCCCGGCATTTGCGGTATCGTGCCGGGAGCGATTTTGCCGGGCTTCTACGGCCTCGAGGCCGGCCAGTCGGCCGTCGGCGACATTTTCAAGTGGTGGGTCGAGGTCGTGTGCGAGGGCAATGCCGCCCGCCACGCGCGGCTGACCCGGGAGGCGGCGAAACAAAAACCCGCGGCCAGCGGCCTGCTCGCCCTCGACTGGCAGAACGGCAACCGCACCATCCTCGTCGACCCGCTGCTCACCGGGCTGATCGTCGGGTGCACCCTGCACACCACGCAGGCGGAGATCTACCGCGCGCTGATCGAAGCCACCGCGTTCGGCGCGCGCGCCATCATCGAGCGGTTCAAGGAATACGGCGTGCCGATCGACCGCGTCGTCTGCGCCGGCGGCATCGCCGAGAAAAATCCGCTGCTGATGCAGATCTACGCCGATGTCACCGGCTGCACCATGCTCGTCTCCGGCTCCAGCCAGGCCTGCGCGCTGGGCTCCGCGGTGTCCGCCGCCGTGCTCGCCGGGGCGCATCCCGATTTCCCGACGGCCCAGCGCAAGATGACCTCGCTCAAGGAGGTTTCCTACAAGCCGCGGCCCGCCGCGCAGCAGACCTACGACCGGCTCTACGCACTCTACCGCCAGCTCCACGATTCCCTCGGCGGCCGGAACAAGTCCGCCGACCTTTCGCGCGTGATGAAGGATCTGCTCGCGCTCAAGGCCTGACGCAGTTCGCGCCTCGCCCCCTCCCTTTACCCTCCCCCATGAATACTCCTGTCCTTCGCCTCATCGTCTCCACCCTCTGCCTTGATGCCGTATCACTCGCCCGCGCTGATGAACCGGCCGCCACCATCGCCATCGACGCGGTCAAGCCCGGCCCGGTCATCAACAAGGCCATCTACGGCCAGTTCGCCGAACACCTCGGCCATTGCATCTACGAGGGCCTGTGGGTCGGCCCCGATTCGCCCATCCCGAACACCCAGGGCTACCGCAACGACGTGCTCGCCGCGCTCAAGCAGCTGGGCGTGCCCCAGCTCCGGTGGCCAGGCGGCTGTTTCGCCGACGAGTATCACTGGAAGGATGGCATCGGCCCGCGCGAGTCGCGGCCCTCCATGTATAACTCCCACTGGGGCGGCGTCGTGGAGAACAACCACTTCGGCACGCACGAGTTCCTCGACCTCTGCGAAATGCTCGGCATCGAGCCCTACGTCTGCGTCAACGTCGGCAGCGGCACCGTGCAGGAGGCAATGGAGTGGGTGGAATACATGACCTCCCCCGCCAGCTCCCCCATGGCCAACATGCGCCGCGCCCACGGCCGCGACCAACCTTGGAAGGTGCCCTACATCGCTGTCGGCAACGAGAGCTGGGGCTGCGGCGGCTCGATGACCGCCGCGTTCTACGCCGACAATTACAAACGCTACAACACCTTCATCAAAAACTACGACCGCGACCACCGCATCCAGCGCATCGCCTGCGGCCCGAACGAGGGCAATTACGAGTGGACCGAGACGATGATGAAGAACGCCGGCCGCAACATGAACGGCCTCGCGCTCCACTACTACACCCTGCCCACCGGCAGCTGGCGCGGCAGCAAGGGCTCCGCCACGAACTTCGACGAGGCCCAGTATTTCACGACCCTGCGCCACACCCTCAAGATGGAGGAGCTCATCACCAGGCACTCCGCCATCATGGACAAATACGACCCGGAGAAAAAAGTCGGCCTGGTCGTCGACGAATGGGGCATCTGGACCGATGTCGAGCCCGGCACCAACCCCGGTTTCCTCTACCAGCAGAACACCCTCCGCGACGCCATCCTCGCTGCGATCAATCTGCATATCTTCCAGGCGCACGCCGACCGCGTCACCATGGCGAACATCGCCCAGATGATCAACGTGCTCCAGGCGATGATTCTCACCGACAAGGAGAAGATGCTCGTCACGCCCACCTACCACGTCTTCGAGATGTTCAAGGTCCACCAGGGCGCCACCTCGCTGCCGCTGACCCTGACGACCCCCGACTACGCCGTCGGCGAAAACAAAATCCCCGCCGTCAGCGCCTCCGCCTCGCGCGACGCCGACGGCAGGATCCACGTCTCCCTGGCCAACGCCAACCCCAACACCGGCATCACCGTCACCGCCACACTCGCCGGCGTGACGACCACGACGGTCTCGGGCCGCGTGCTCACCGCCCCGGCCGTCACCAGTCACAACACTTTCGATGCTCCGCACACGGTGGAGCCGGCCAAGTTCGACGGTGCGACCCTCGCCGCCGGCAAGCTGACCGTTGTCCTCCCCGCCAAGTCCGTGGTCGTGCTCACGCTGGAATAGTATTCCCTCTTCCTTTGTAGGAGCCTGCTTGCAGGCGATCCCTAAAGCCTGCTTGCAGGCGAAAGGGTTGATCGCCTGCAAGCAGGCTCCTACA
>JAYVZM010000276.1:0-4244 GCA_043783345.1 Verrucomicrobiota bacterium | reverse complement strand
CCCTGGTTCGGATTTGTGGAGCTTCGCGCCGGAACGCGGCGCGCACGGCGGGTTGGCGCTGGAAGAAACGCGGGGCTTCGTGCTGCTCCCGCCGCACGTCCGCCTGCCGGCGGGCACCGAACATCATATCCGGCCCGCCGCCCTGCGCGCCGCGGCGCTTCATCTGCTGGAACGCGCGCCCCTGCCCGCCGTCCTGCCCGTGCCGGTCGCCGGAGAACTCCTCTCGCTGCGATTGCTGACCTACAACACGCATTCCTGCGCGGGCATGGATGGACGGATTTCGCCCCGGCGCATTGCCCGCGTCATCGCAGCCTGCGCGCCCGATCTTGTCGCTCTGCAGGAACTGGACCTCGGCCGGCGACGGTCCCGCACGGAGGACCAGGCCGCCCTCATCGCCAAGGAACTCGGCATGCACTTCGTCTTTTGCCCCACCGTCACGCGCGACGACGAACACTACGGTCACGCCCTCCTGAGTCGCTGGCCGATCGAGGTCATCCGCCGCGCCTTTCTGCCGGCCGGGCCGGGCCGGTGGTCATCCGAACCGCGCGCGGCCCTGTGGGCCCGGATCGTGCTCGGGGGGCGGCGGCTCAACCTCGTCACCACCCACCTTGGGCTGGGCCTCGAGGAGCGCCGGCGGCAGATGACCGCGCTGACGGGGCCGGACTGGCTCGGCGCGGTGCCGGCGGACGAAGAGGTCATTCTTTGCGGCGATTTCAACGCCCTGCCCGGCTCGGTCGTCCACCGGCTCGCGACCAGCCGGCTTCAGGACGCGCAGCTCGCCCTGCGGGGACACGTGCCGCTGCGCACCTTCAGCTCCACCCAACCTTTCGCGCGCATCGACCATGTCTTCGCCTCGGCCTCATGCGTGCCCGAGCGCATCGTCGTGCCGCGCAACCGGCTCACCCGCGTGGCTTCCGATCACCTGCCGCTCCTGGTGGACTTTGCCATTGGGCCCGGAGCCGCCGAAAAGCCAGGCCGCACGCCGCCGTGACGCCGACCGCATAGACGACAAAGACGACGGCGCGCATCGGCGTCAGGTGACCGCTCCATTCGCCAAAGATCACGCCGATGAGTGACCGGACGACATTGAGGGGGAAACTGTAGCCGAAGAAAATCCGGAAAGGCACGCCCACGACGGCCAGGACGTAGTTCTGCGCAAAATAGGGCGCGCCGGGCAACAGCATCGTAAAGAGCGTCAGGGAGCGGTGGGTCGCCGGCGGCAGGCGGCGCCGCAGCCACGCGAAGCGCCGGGCGAAAAAATCCGGCGCGAGGCGCACGATCGCGTAGCTGGCGACCAGCTGTAGGGCGAGGGAAACCGCCACCAAGGTCATCCCCAGGGGCCAGCCAAACTTCGCGCCGGTGACGGCATGCATCACGCTGACGGGAAACCCGGCCAGCGGCAGCACGACGAGGGCGAGGAAAACCAAGCCGCCGTTGAACTCGCCGGCCCGCTCATAGAGGTGGGCCAGCGTCGGCCGGCCGAAGAACCAGAGCACGGCGGCCGCGCCCACCGCAATCCCGGCGAGCCAAAAATAACGCGAGGGAATGGGCGCGTTTTCACCGCGGGGTGGCGACATGACAGGTTGGACCCCGCTCCCCTCCCCGCAGGTCCCGGGCGGGACGGAAAACTTTCCCGGCCGGGCCGAAAATTGCCGAAGCCCGCGGCGCAAATCCGCTGTCTCAGGGGAAATGCATGCCGGTATTTCACTCCAGGGGAGAATCCTGCCCACGGGCAAGCCCGGGCGGAGGTTCCGCGACCGCTACCATCGCCAGCAACGCTCCGGTCAATCGCACGGTCCGGGCCCGCGGGTGGCACGAATCATTCTCGCCGTCCTGGCCGCGGCCATCGGCGTCGTGCTGATTTTCATTCCCGGTCCGGCGGTGGTTTTCTTTCTCTTCGCCGGCGCGCTGCTGGCCACCGACTGGCTGCCGGTGGCGCGGCTGCTCGATTGGGGGGAAACCCACGCCCGGCGGATCGGAACTCGCGTCCGCCGGCTCTGGGAAAAACTTTCCTGGGCCGGACGCGTGGCCGTGGTGGCCGCGGGGGCGGGGCTGTCCGCCGCGGTCAGCTTCGGTTTCTACCGCCTGCTGCAATAGCGGTTCCTTCCGTCACGCTGTCCGGCGCCGGCAGCGACGTTGCAGCCGCCGGAACAGCACCGCGCTGATCGCCAGCTTGGTCCCGTAGACGCCTCCCAGCACCCAGAGTGCCGGGAGCGAGGGATCGCTGCCGAGATTACCGAGGAAAATCGTGGTGTAGGAACGCGCGACATACAGGGGCAGGGCCACGCCCAGCAAGAGGCGCTGCGGGACCCCGGCCAGCGCGAGCAGGCAGTTGCGGGCCAGATACGGCAGCGCCGGCACGATCACGATCATGGCCACCAGCGTCGCGTTTTCCTCCGGCGGCACCTCCGGCAGCCGGCGGCTCCAGGCATGCCGCCAGCGCTCGACCGGCCGCCGCAGGACGGTCCGGGCCAGCAGCTGCGTCGCGAGCAGATGCACGGCGGTCACCGCCGCCACCACGAGGCCGCCGACCCACGGGCCGAAAATCGCCCCGGCCGCCAGGTAGACCACGCTGATGGGGAATCCGAGGATCGGCAGCGTCGCCATGATCCACAGGGCGAGCGGACGGTTCACCCGCTCCAGCGCCGCCGGCACCTCGCGCCAATCGAATCCGCTGAAATGCAGGGCCGCGATCCCCGCCGCGACGGCCAGGACGGCCAGCAGAAGATTGCGGCGGGCGGAGCCATCGGCATGGCTGCCGTCCGCACGTCCCGCACTGGCTGTTGGCGTTTTCCCTGACATGGACGCAGGCGGCGAGGCCTGCCTTCAGACTGACCCGTCCGGAGCGCGCAGGTGTCCGTTTAATACCGCCGCCCGACGGGAACCGCGGGAGCGCCGCCCCGGTCAATCGGGTGGCAGCGTGCCTCCGCACCCGGCAGGCGCGCTCCGTTCCCCACTGCATGAAACTGTTCCCGCTCCGCCTCCGGCGCAAACATCGTCCGGCGAAAAAAGCCGCTCCGCAGCCCGACCGCCGGCCTTGGCTGTGGGGTTCGCTCCTCGTCGTTTTCCTTCTGGGGCTTTTTTTCTGGTTCACCTCGGCCCGGATCGTCGGCCAGCCGGTGGAAACCAACTACGGGGCGGACGATCCCGTCTTCGCCGACTCCCTCGGTCCGCTGCTCGGCGCGGAATTCACCCGCGGCAACCAGGTGCGGCTGCTCGCCAACGGCGACGAGTTCTTCCCCGTGATGCTGGCGGCCATCGCCAGTGCGAAGCGCAGCATCACACTCGAGACCTATATCTGGTCGTCCGGCAGTATCAGCGAACAATTCATCGCAGCCCTGTCGGAAAGGGCCCGCCACGGCGTCAAGGTGCACGTGCTCGTCGACGGCATGGGCGCGCTGAAGTTCCACGACGCCGACCAGCGGCGGTTGCTGGCCGCGGGCGTCGAGTTCCTCTACTACGGCCGCGAGCACTGGTATGAGCTCAAGCCCAACATCAACCAGCGCACCCACCGCAAGCTGCTGATCATCGACGGGCGCGTCGGTTTCACCGGCGGAATGTGCATCGACGATGACTGGCTCGGCCGGGGCGACCAGCGCGACCATTGGCGGGAGACCCAGTTGCGCGTCGAAGGACCGGTGGTCCGGCAGATGCAGTCGGTGTTCATCACCAACTGGCTGCAGACCACCTCGCGCGTGCTGGTCGGTCCGGATTATTTCCCGGCGGAGGAACCGCCGCGCACCGGCTGCCTGGCGCAATGCTACAAGAGCGGGCCGAACGAGGATCCGGAAAACGCCCGCATCTCCTACCTCCTCGCGATCGCCGCGGCCCGCAAATCGATCCGCATCTCCCACGCCTATTTCGTCCCGGACGACCTCGCGATCGAAATGCTGCTCGCCGCGCGCCGGCGCGGGGTGCGGGTGCAGGTCATCATTCCCGCCCACAACGACTCGCGCTTCGGTCGCGCGGCGTCCCGCTCCCGCTGGGGCCGGCTGCTCGAGGCCGGCGTCGAGTTCCACCACTTCGAGCCGGCCATGTATCATGCCAAGGTCATGATCGTGGACGATGTCTTCCTGACGATCGGCTCGGTGAATTTCGACAACCGCTCGTTCGGCATCAACGACGAGGTTAATGTCAACGTGCTGGACCGCGACGTGGCCCGCGCCGGGGTCCGCCTCTTCGAGGCCGACCTCAGGCAATCGCAGCCGCTGACCCTCCGGCAGTTTCTCAGCCGGCCGTGGTGG
>JAYVZM010000275.1:0-25122 GCA_043783345.1 Verrucomicrobiota bacterium | reverse complement strand
CGGCTCACCCCAAAACCCCTCCAACTGCCCCACCCGCTCGGCCCAGTCCCCGCCGACGCTGCACGGATGCAGCCCCACCGTGTAGTGCACGAACCCGCCGTGGCCCCCGGCGATGTCCCGATAAAGCGACCAGTCGTCCCTATCCGTGCCGATGGCGATCATCGCCTCCAATCCCGCCTCGCGCGCTCGCGTCAGGATAACAGGCAGTTCGCCCTTCCGGGCGAATGAGTCGAGGTGCGTGTGCGTGTCGATGAGGCCCATGGCGGAATGCGATCTTCAGCGAACCAAAGCCCCGCGCCTACGCCAGCCTTTTGCGGGCTGCATGCGGTTTGACGACCCGATCAACCAAAGGCTGGGTGTCCTGTTCCGGCGTCAGCAGTCTTCAAAAGTGGGCATGTCTCAGCGTCCAAGAAACCGGTCGGTGGAGTCGGCTGTCTTCCCCTTTGGTTCGGAATCGAACGTCAAGACCCGGGCTAAGGGACCGGCAAAAATCGTGGCACCGAGGCCGACAAGAAGCCCCAGCCACGCATATAGCTGAAAATCGCCAACCATCTGATTCTGCTTTGCCTGAAATCCCGGGACCATCGCCGGCGCCTTTTGAATCTGGAACAGCGCAAACGAGCACGTCATGAGCAAATACAGACCGATGAGTCTTACAATCAGGGTGGGGGTCTTCATGTTTTTTCCGTCTGACAATTATCTGCAGGTGTAATCAGCAACTGAAGTGGCGACCCGCCGTGGGAGGACAGGCGACAGCTCCCGCCGCTTCAAGCTTCGAGTTGGATTGCTAAAGACCCAATTTCCCCGTGGATAACGCGGATGATCGCAGATGGTCCGAACCTATCCGCGCCTATTTGCGCTCAGGCTGCCGGACCTCTGAACTCCACAAACTCGCGGTCCACCCTGCCCTTAGTCCGCGTGCGGCACAGCCAGTAGCCTTTCGTCGTCGTGCCGTCGTGGTTGCCCGCGACCCGGCTGCAGCAGGCGTTGGTCACCAGTGTGTAGGAATTTCGCGCCGCCTCGGTGCGACCGTGATGATGCCCGCCAAGCACGAGCCGGAGATTGTGTTTCACGAACCGCGCCAGCACTTCCTCGGCATTCACCGGACACAGGGGCGTGCTGCTCGCCAGCGGAAAATGCGTTGCCAGCACCAGGGGTTGACGCGCATCGAGCTTCGTCAGCCTGGCGTCGAGCCAGGCGAGCGTGGCGGGCTGCACGTGCGTCTGACCCCATTTCTTGCCCTCGGTGGAATCGATCACCACGAACTGCCAGCCGCGGTGCGCAAAGCTGTAGTTCAGCTGGCCGGGCAGCACCCGGTCAAAGATCGCGGTGCTTTCCTCGAGATCGTTGTCGTGGTTGCCCGGCGTCACATGGAAACGCAGCCCGGCCGCCTGCGCCAGCCGGGCGATGGTGGCGATGCTCTCCGGCCGGCCCTTGTCCGCCAGGTCCCCCAGCCCGAGGCAAAACTCCACCTGGTCGTGGGCCGCGATCTGGTGGAAAAGCGCGGCAAACCACGCCTCGCACGCCGGTTCGCGGTGATGGAAATCATTCGCGGCGACAAAGGTGAACTCCCCGGCCGTCTGGCCGCCCTCCGCCGCCGCCCGCAGCGCCCCGGGCCATAATCCCGCCGTCAGCAAGGCCGCCAGCTTCCCCAAGGCTTCCCGGCGGGAACAGGCGGTGACGGAGTCGAATGGCACGGAGTCCAGTTAATCCCCGCCCTCGCACTATTCAAGGAGGCATTGGACTCGCCGCTCCGGCCAAAATCAGAAGCCAGCGCTTGCGCGCTGGCTTCCTTGCACACACACCAGCTTGCCTGGTGAAAATCAGTTGGTCCGGATCCGGATGTCGCCGCCGCTGGAGCCGAGCAGCAGCTGCGGTCCGCCGCCATTGACCTTGCCGACAAGGCTGCTCTTCCGGAGACCACCCTTGTCGATCGAAATGGTGACGCCTGCGGCATCAACGTCACCGCCGCTGGTGTGCGCCTTGAGATCGAAAGCCGCGTTCTTGTCGACGGTCGCCACGACCTGGCCCCCCGAGGTGGTGAGCGTGCAGTCGCCCTTGAGCGCGCCCTCGATGCTGGCCCGAACGTCGCCCCCGGAAGTGGTGGCCGTCAGCCGCCCCTGCACGGACTTGATGGTGATGTCGCCGCCCGAGGTGGAAAGGTCGGCTTCGCCTCCGGCCCGGTCGACGTGAATGTCGCCGCCCGAGGTGGACAGCCGCACGTTGGCCGTGCCTTCGTGCAGCTCGATGTCGCCGCCGGAGGTGCCGCCATCGACCTCGCCCTCGATGCGGTCCAGCTTGAGGTCGCCCCCGCTCGTGCGGAGCCGCGCCCGGCCGTTGAGGCTGCTGAGCGCGATGTCCCCGCCGGAGGTGTTCAAATCGACGTTATAGCGGCCGGGCACCACGACGGTGAAGCTGACGCTGACCGGCGGCCAGCTCCCGAAATGCCAGCCCGTGTGTCGCGGATATTTGGCGGTGGCGGTGACCCCGTCCGCGTGCTGCTCGATGGTCAGGTCCAGATCCTTCAGCAATTCGTCCGCCTTCGTCTCCGAGTCGGTGTGAATTTGCTGGAGGGCCGTGACCTTCACCTCGTTGCCGGAACCGGTAAGCACCTTGATGTGGCCGCCCGCGGTCTGCACCTTCAGCGTGCCACCCGGCTGGACCGTGAAGGTCTTTTCAACCGTGCGTGTAATCTTGGCCTGAAGCATCGCCGGCACCGCCAGCAATGCTCCAAGCGTGAACAGAGGGATGAGTTTTTTCATGGGAACGTGTGGGTAGAAAACACTGCCTGGTGCCAAAAGTTACAGGAAATCCGCCATCCCGCCTCAGGCGGCCGGCAGATTGAGCCTCACCTTCATGCGGGCGAGCCGGGCCAGCAGGCGCTGGTCGTTGCGGAGGGGCCACCAGTCATAGAGAAATATCTCGAGCGGGCGCCACATCGCCACCCAGCCCGCGATGTGCAACCCCAGCGCCACAAATTCATTCCAGGCGCCCAACGGGGCTTGTTGCACCACCTCCCCGAGTCCGAAACATACCGCCAGGAACAGCAGCCCGATGAGCAGGCTTGACCGGCCCCGGCGCAACAACAGGCGCAATTCCCGGTGCTTCATCTCGGCCCGGCTGGCGAAGTAGTGCCGCACCGCCTCCCCCGTGCCGGCGACCCGGTCGGGCGCCGGCAGCGTCGCGAGGTGGATGACCAGTTCGAGTTCCAGCTTGTGCGACAGCTCCCGGGCCCAGCTCACAATGAACTCCTCCGCCGCGGCGTCCAGGTCCCGGTCGATGAATGGCGAGGGATCCATCGAGTTGAACAATTGCGAAAGCTCCCGCAGCCGCACCTCGATCCGGTTGTCTGCGTCGGTGCTCATGTTTGGGTCAGCGTGGCCGCCCAGACCTTTTCGTCAAACCCCGTCAGCGCCACCCCCGGGCCCAGCACGAACGGGCGTTTCACCAGATTGCCGTTCTTCGCCAGCAAACCCAAGACCGCGGCAGTGCCCGGTGCCGGCAGTTTCTCGCCCAGCTTGAGCTCCCGGTAGTCCCGGCCGGCGGTGTTGCACAACCGTCGCACCTCCCCGGCGTGCGCCGCCAGCATGGTCCGCAATTCCGCCACGGTGGGCGGCGTCTCGCGGATGGGTCGCTCCACGAAAGCCAGCCCGCGCGCCCGCAGCCATCGCACGGCCCGCCGGCAGGTGTCGCAGTTCGCGTAGGTGTAAACCGTCAGCGCGCTCACCGCGCGAACAGTTCCTGGAAAAACTGCTTCATGTGCGCCCAGGAGCGCCGGTCGGCCGCGGCGTTGTAGGCGATCGGCAGGCCCGTGACCGCGGCGAGCTGGTCGGCCCCGGGATTGGTGAAGGCGTGCACGGCCCCGGCGTAACTGATGAACTGGTAGTCGAACTTTCCGTCGTTCATCGCCTTCCGGAAGGCATCGACCTCGTCCTGGCTGACAAACGGGTCGACCGCGCCATGGCACACCAGGATCTTCGCCTTGTTTTTCGCGGCGGCGCCGGCCGGCACGGGAATCAACCCCCCATGGAAACTGACGATGCCCGCGAGCGGCGCGCCGCTGTAGGCCAGCGCCTGCACCGTCGAGCCCCCGAAACAGTAGCCGATGGCCGCCACCTGCCCTTTCTTCACCAGGCCCGTTGCCAGGAGCTGATCGAGCCCCGCCTGCGCCCGCTCGGCCATGAGCGGCTTGCCATAAAATTGTCCCGCCAGTTCGCCGGCCCTCTTCGGGTCGGCGGTGGTCACCCCCGCGCCATACATGTCGGTGGCGAACGCCACATAACCCAGCTGGGCGAGCTGCTCGGCCCGGCTCTTCGCGTAATCGTTCAGTCCCCACCACTCGGGCACCACGAGCACGCCGGGCGCCGGCTTGTCCGCTGCCACCTTGGCGTCATCGAAGGCGAGGTAACCCTCCAGCTTCACGCCGCCCTGTTCGTAGGCCACGGGCTTCGTCACAATTTTGGCGCTCAGCGCCACCGCCGCGCTCAACGCGAGTCCAACGAGGGGTAATCCGGAGAAGTTCATGGCCGCCAGCATAGCCAGCCCCGGGTGAAAAACAACCCCGCCGACCCGGAATTCGCACCCGGCTACGCCCCGGGCCGCACCCACCGGACAAGGCAGGCGCGCAGCTCGGCCTGCCGGACCGGCTTGCCCAGAAAATCGTCCATGCCCGCCGCCGCGCATGCCCGCCGGTCCTCCGCCCGCACATTCGCCGTCAGGGCAATGATCGGCGGCGAACGTCCCGCCAGCCGCTGCTTGATGAGCCGCGTGGTTTCCAAGCCGTCGATGCCCGGCATCTGAATGTCCACGAGCACCGCCGCCCACGGTTCGCGCACGGCCAGCTCCACTCCCTCCGTCCCGTTGTTCACGATCACCGGATCGAGGCCCAGTTTCCGCAGGGACATCTCCATCACGCGCTGGTTGCCCCAGTCGTCCTCCATCACGAGGATCCGGCCCCGCAGCAGGCCGGGTGCTTCCACCGCCATCGCTTTCGCCGGCGGCGCCTGCTGGTGCAGCGGCAGCCGCAGGTCGAAACTGAATTCCGAGCCCTGGCCCGCCTTGCTCTGCACCTTGATCTCCCCGCCCATGCGCCGCACCAGGCTTTGCGCAATGGCGAGGCCCAGGCCCGAGCCGCCGTAGCGCCGCGTCATCGAACTGTCCCCCTGGCTGAATTTCTGGAAAAGTTTCGCCAAGGTCTCCTGGTCCATGCCGATGCCCGTGTCCTTGACCCGGAAGCGCACCACCGCCTCCCGCGCGTCCGATTGGACCGACTCGATCCGGATCTCCACGCTGCCCTTTTCCGTGAACTTCACCGCGTTGCCCGCGAGGTTGGTCAGCACCTGCCTCAGGCGCATCGGGTCGCCCGTCACCGCCGGGGGCAGGTCGGGGCTCGCGTGATAGTGGACCGACAGGGCCTTGTCCGCCATCCGGGAGCTGAAGAACGCGGCCACCTCCTCCCCCACCTCGGCCGGAGAGAATTCGATCTCCTCGAATTCCAGCCGGCCGCTTTCCACCTTGGACAGATCGAGGATGTCGTCCAGCAGCCGCAACAGCGTGTCGGCGGATTTGCCGGCGATGCCCAGCTGGTATTGCTGCTCGGCCGTGAGCGCCGAATCGCGCAGCAGCTGCAGCATGCCGATGATGCCGTTCATCGGCGTGCGGATCTCGTGGCTCATCGTCGCGAGAAAATCGCTCTTCGCCTGGTTGGCCGCCTCGGCGCGACGCTTGGACTCGCTCAGCGTGGCCACCAGTTCCTCGTTTTCAAAGATCAGCCAGAACAGCCGGTGCAGGTCCAGGTAGTGCATCCGCGCCGTGTTCACCAGGAACAGCGCATAAGTGACGGTGCACGCCACCAGCGTCCAGCTGCCTGTCTCCTCGTAAGTCAAAAATGCCGCGCCGGCCGGCATGAGCGTGGTCGTCACATACACCACATAGGCGGACCGCACCGAGGCCAGCGAGCGGGCCGCCCCGGCGTTCATGCCCGCCACGATCAGCACCACGAGACAGCGCGGCAGCAGCTCCCTGGTATGCAGGAACAGCCAGGCCGCCAGGCCCCAGACGCAACCCGCCACCACGACCCCCCAGAAAAAAGCGCGCCGCCACGCGGCCATCTCCTCATCCCCCCGGGCCCGCCACGCAAAGGCCCAGTTCAGCCCGACCCGCACCGCGGTGACCGCGAAGATGACCGCGAGCCACCCCAGTGTCAGGCGCCCGGGAAAATACGTCCACACCCCGGCCACCAGCACCAGCGCCAGCACAAAATTGGAAAACAACCCGAATCCCGCCGAACGATACAGCAAGCGCGTCATCTCCGCCTCGACCCGGTGGGCGATGTCCCCGTGCCTCGCTTCCGCGGGTTGGGGCGGTGTCGGGGGGGCGCTCACGACTTGAAAGAAGCCACAGCGACCATCCTGCTCGCAAGGGAATTCTCCCGGGGAGGTGTTCCCGATCTCTTCCTAACGGTGCAATTCCACCACGTCACCCGCCCGCAACGGTTGCTCGGCGGCCGGCCCCTTCAGCGCCGTGGCCAGCATCTTCCCGTCCCGAAATATTTTCGCCGTGCTGAAACTGCCGCGGAGGCTTCCCGCCTGTGCCGCCGCGTAAAGCTTCATCCCCTGCTGCCAGGGCAGCTCCGCGGTGGCACCATTGCTCGCGTCCACCACCACCACCATGCCCGTCCGGGCGAGTCGCGCCGCCGATTCCATCGACAGCGCGGTCACCTCCCCCGAGGAAGTCATGGCCGCCGCGGCCACCTTCCCGGTGGTCTCCACCGTCGCGACGGTCACCTTGCTCGCGGTCTTGATCGTCGCGACCGTCACGGCCCCGACCGCCGCCACGGCCGCCCCGACCACGAGGCACCCGCTGCCGGCCAGAATAAAAAAAAGGCAGAGCAGCGCGGCGGCTATCCTCACGTCGAAAGACCGCCGGCAATGTATTGCCGCAACGACTCCGCCTCGGCCCGGTGCGCATTGGCCACCCAGCGCGACACATCGCCAATCGAAATCAATCCCAGAAGCTTGCCGCCCGAGGTCACGGGCAGATGGCGGCAGCGCCGCTCGGCGAAAATATCCATCACCTGCTGCACCGTCGCCTCCGGCTCGATCGTCAGCACCTTGGCCGACATGACCTGGGTGATCGGCGTCGTCTTCGGGTCGATCTCCGCGGCAATGACGCGGGTCATCACATCGCGCTCGGTGAAGATGCCGGCCAAGGTATCACCGTTCATGACGAGCACCGAGCCGATCTTGTGATGGTTCATTTCTTTGACGGCTTCAGCCACGGTGACGGTGGTCGGCACAGTGCGCAACGCACGGCCCTTGCCTTCCAGCAAGGTGGAGATGGAGGTATTCATGTGGGGTGGGACTGGCCTTCAATCTACCCGCCTCCCGCGCCGCCACAACCGTAAACTCCGTCCCGGTTTATTTCCGGAAAAGCTGATCGAGCGCCCCGAGGCTCTTGAGCGGTGCGCCCTTCTTCGAACTGGCGGGTGCCACGCCTTTCGACGGCAGGGTCGCCGGCCCCGCACGGTCGGCGCCGGCCTTACCGGCCAGCTCCGGCAGCAGCCGCTCCAGTCGCACCGCCGACACCGGCTCCGCCGTCCCCAATTCCTGGGCGAACAGGCTCACGCGAAACTCCTCCACCAACCAGCGAAAAGCCTCGGCTGGCTCAGTCTCCCCTGGAGGCCGGGCGCCCCCGCCCCGCTTGGCGGACGAGGGCGTCCGCCCTCCGGCAAGCTTCCGCACTTCCGCCACAAACGGCGCCAGTTCCTTCGCCCGCGATGCATCCTTGGCCGCATCCCGTTTCCAGCGCTCCGCGCGCAGCTGCATCCCGCGCAAATAGCGCGGTAGATGCTGCACCCGCTCAAACGGCATGCACCGCAGGAAATCCGGCGGCAGCAGCGCGCCGAGGTCCTCCGCCTGGCCGGGATAGGGCTGCTTGTGCGTCTCCAGCGCGAGCCGCAACGTGAAAACTTCCTTCAGCCAGTCGCTGAGTTTCGGCACCAGTCCGCGCAGGTCGCGCTTCGCCTGGGCAAGTGCAGTCTCAAACGAGACTTTGGACAGATGGTAGGGCGCGGATTCCGTTCCGCGCCGCTCGGCGGGCAGCGGAGTGCCCGCCCTACCCATGCGGCTCGCCTCGCCCACCCACCGCCGGATGGATTCCAGCGCGTCCCGCTGCAGCGCCTCGGGCGTCGTGAGCGTCACGGCCAGCGGGCCGAGCAGGCGCAACGCCTTGAGATCCCTCTCCAGCCAGCCGAGGTCGAAGCGCAGCTGCGTCTCGAAGAGACGGGCGAGTCCCGCGCGCGTCGCCGCCGTCGCTTCCTCCGGCGTGGCAAATAACCGCACGGCGACGCCAGCCGCCATCACCTTCAGGCCCGGAAAGGCCAGCACCGGCACGCCGTGGTGCTCGCTCACGGTGATTTTTTCCGGCAGGTCGCCGAATTTCCATTCCCCGGCCGGCTCGCCCTCCCACTTCGTCCGTGCCGCCCGCCAGGCCGCGTTGTCCACCGTCGCCGCTTGCTTGCTCACATCCCGTGAACGGCTGTGCAACTGCGCCTGGATCTCCGCGAGATCGCGGCTGGCGCCGAGCACCTTGTCGTTCGTGTCCACCACCTCCACCCGCACCCGCAGGTGGTCGGGCAGCGGTTTGTCGCTCCACAGCGCCGGGTCGAGCCGCACCCCGAGCCGCGACGACAGCAATTCCGCGAGCGCCTCGGCCAGCGTCGGCGGCGTCGCCCGCGCACTGAGCAGCGCAAGATCGCGGGTCAGCTTCTGCGCCGTCTCGGCCAGCGGAATCAGGTCGCGCCGCTGTTCCTTCGGCAGCGCCTTCAGCATCAGCTCCACCTTCTCCGGCAGATGCCCCGGCACCGCCCAGTCGAGCGTCGCCGGCGTCAGTGTCTCGGCCTCGGCCAGGCTCACGCGCACCGTGACGCCGTCGCTCTCCTGGCCGGGCTGGTAGGCATAGGCCAGCGGCAGCACCCGGTTGTCCACCGGCAGCGCCTCCGGAAAGTCCGTCGCGTCGTGTTCGAGGTCGGCCGGCGGCCGCAGGTCGTCCCCGGTCATGAACAGGAATTTCGGCTTCGTCGTCTGCTGGTGCCGCACGAAGTCGATCAATTCTCCCACGCTGCTGATGCCAGGGCAGGGCGTGGACTCCGTTCCGCGCCGCTCGGCGGGCAACGGAGTGCCCGCCCTACCCTCCGGCATCATCTGTCGCGCGTAGAATTGATACACCGCCTCGTCGAGGTTCATGTAGCCCGAGCTGCGGGTGCGGGTGAGGATCGTCTCGGTCTGTTCGCGCATCCGGCGGTTGTGGGCGATAAAATCAAACGGCCACGTGATCGTGTCGCCCACGAGTCCCTCGCGGATGAAAATCTCCGTCGCGTGCGCGGGGTTGATTTTGCCGTAACTGGCCGAACGCGTCTCCAGCTCCAGGTTGTAGAGGCGGCGGCGCTCCTTCACGAGCACGCGGCCGGCCTCGGCGTTCCAAAACGGCTCGCTGTGCGCCACGCGCAGCAGGTGCGCGCCGAGGTCGAGCACCCACTGCGGGTCGATGCGCGCGCAGGTGCGGGCATAGACGCGCGCCGTCTCCATGATTTCCGCCGCCATGAGCCACCGGGCAACCTTCGGTTTTGCTGCCGCTTTCCCCGGCAGGGCGCGACCGCTGGGCGCGCCGCTCTTCCTTTCCTTCCGCTCAAACAACGCCGACCCCGGAAAAACATCCACGCGCCGGTCGTGCGCCGCATGATAATCGCCCTCCTCCGTCCGCGTCGCGATGTTGCCGAGCAGGCCGCTCAGGATGGAACGATGGATGGCCGCGTAGGCGGGCGTGCCGGGCCGCAAATCTATTTCTGCCGCAGGAGCGGCTTTATGCCGCGATGAGGACGTTCGATCGCGGGGTAAACCCGCTCCTACAGTGCCATCATACACCGATGTCATCTTGAAGCCGGCGCGCTCGCGCAACGATTCCTCGAGCTGGGCATACACGTCGCGCCATTCGCGCATCCGCAGGAACGACAGAAAATGCGTCGTGCAGAATTTCCGCAGCTTGCCGAGCGTCATCTTCTCGAACTCGTCGTGGTAGTCCTCCCAGATGGCGAGCAGCGCGAGGAAATCGGAATCCGGGTGGTTGAACCGCCGGTGCGCCGCGTCCGCCTTCTCCCGCAGGTCCAGCGGCCGTTCGCGCGGATCCTGGATGCTCAGCGCCGCGGCGATGATGAGCACCTCGCGCAGCGCCTTCTCGTTGCGCGCCTGCAAAATCATCCGACCGACGGTCGGGTCGACCGGCAGGTGTGCCAGTTCGCGACCGAGGCCGGTCAGCGCGCCGGCGTCGTCGATGGCGCCGAGTTCGTGCAACAATGCATAACCGGCGCGGATGCCCTTGGCCGGGGGCGCGTTCAAAAACGGAAACTCCTCGATGTCGCCCAGGCCGAAGGCCTTCATGCGCAGGATGACGTCGGCCAGGTTGCTTCGCTGGATTTCCGGCTGCGTGAACCGCGGCCGGTCGAGGTAATCCTGCTCGGCAAAAAGCCGGATGCACACGCCGTCGCTCACGCGCCCGCAGCGGCCCTTGCGCTGGTCAGCGCTGCTCTGCGAGACCGGCTCGACCGGCAGCCGGCGCGTGCGGCTCTGCGGCGTGTAGCGGCTCATCCGGGCCAGCCCCGTGTCGATGACGAACCGGATGCCGGGGATTGTCAGCGAGGTCTCGGCGATGTTGGTCGCGACGATCACCTTTCGCTGCGGCGACAGGGAAAACACGCGCTGTTGCTCGGCGTTGGTCAGCCGGCCGAAGAGCGGCACCAGCTCTATTTTCGATTTTGGATTTCGGGTTTTCGATTGGACGTGGCCGTCGAGCAGCTCACAGGTCTCGCGAATATCGCGCTCGGTCGGCATAAAAACCAAAATATCGCCGCCGGTGCTCTCGTGCAGCACCCGCTCGACCGCCTCGACGGCCGCGTCGATGTAGGTGTAATCGTCGGCTCGGCCTTTCTGGTAGGGCGGGACCGCTGGGCCCGCCGTTGATTCCTGCGGACGGCCCAGCGGTCCGTCCCTCCCCATTTCCTCGATGGGCGCATAGATCACCTCCACCGGATAAACCCGGCCGGAAACCTCGATGATGGGCGCGTTGTCGAAAGCCTTGGAAAACGCCGCGGTGTCGATGGTCGCCGAGGTGATGACGATTTTCAGCTCCGGCCGCGACAACCGCAGCCGGCGAAGATGACCGAGGATGAAATCGATGTTGAGCGACCGCTCATGCGCCTCGTCCACGATGATGGTGTCGTATTCGCGCATCGCGGGATCGGCCTGCAGCTCGGCGAGCAGCATGCCGTCGGTCATGAACTTGATGACCGTGTCGGCCGAGGTCTGGTCGGCGAAGCGGATCTTGCAGCCCACCTCGCGGCCAAATTGCACATTCAGCTCCTCGGCCACGCGACGCGCGACCGAGGTGGCGGCGACCCGGCGCGGCTGCGTGCAGGCGATTTTCCCACACTCGCCCCGACCGGCCACCAAGCACATTTTCGGAATCTGCGTGGTCTTGCCCGAACCCGTCTCGCCCGCGAGGACCAGCACCTGATGGTCGCGAATGGCCGCGACGATCTCGTCCGCCCGGGCGCTGATGGGCAGCTCGGGCGGATACTCGATCCGGAAAGGCCAGGGTTTCGGTCCACGGGATGGCATGACGCAGCCATTCTGAGCGAAGGCCGATCCCCAAGGGCGAGATATTAACGCCGGAGCGGGGCAGCTTTTCGCGAAACCCCCGGTAATTTCCCCGATGAAGCGCTCGGGAGAATACCGGCATGCGTCTGGCGCCCGGAGGGAACATGGCGCCGGCGGCAGACCACTAGAAGGGGTATGAAAACTACATCCATCCTCGCTCGCGGCGCCACCCTGTTGATGGCTTTGTCGCTTTTTACCGCCCTCCCCGCCCAATACCAGCCGACTCCGACCCCGCGGGACGACATGCCGGGCCAAAAGCTCGCGCATGCCGACCGCGCTTTCTTGGAAAAGGCCACCAAGTCCGGCATGGAGGAAGTTGACATCTCGCAGGCGGTCTCCGCCCGGTTAACCAACCCCCAGGTGCGCGAGCTCGCCCAGTCAATGGTCAAGGACCACATGGCGGTCAATGCGGAGTTGACGACGCTCGCCACCCGCAAAGGCGTGGCCCTCCCCGTCGACAAGATGAAAGCCATGGAAAAATGGTCCAAGAAGGACAAGGACCTCGACGAAGACTATCTCGAAGCCATGCAGGATGACCACCAGGAGGCCGTGAAGCTCTTCGAAAAAGCCTGCAATTCGGACGATCCGGACATTGCCGCCTTCGCCCGGAAGACGCTCCCGTCCCTGCAGCATCACCTGCAAATGGTGAATGATCTGAAGAAAATCGTGAAGTAGTCCGCCCGGCCGAATCGATCCGCCAACGCCAGTCAAGCGGAGCCCACGGGTTCCGCTTTTTCATTGGCGACGTGTCACCGAATACTCCGCGCGAAGAGGCTCGCCCCGGAAGCCCGGACCGTCCCAAGCTTGGCCATGACCGCGCCCGCCCCCACGCCGCAGGAAAAAGCCCTCCAGCGGGTCCTCGCCATTTCCCGCGTCAACGGCTGGAGTGTGATCGTGATCGCCGGGCTGGGCATTTTGCTCGCGCTGGCGCTGGGCGATCTTTCGAGCGTGGTCATTGGCCTGTTGGGCCTCGCCTCCGGGGTGATGGAGGTCCGCGGCAATCACGCGCTCAAACGCCGCGATCCCGACGGCCTGAAACTGCTGGTTCGCTCCCAAATGCTTTTGCTCGCCGTGATCCTGGTCTACTGCGCCAGCCGGCTCGGCAGCTTCGATGCCGAGACGGTAATGGCCGGTCTAACGCCCGACATGGAGACCCTGTTGAAGGAATCCGGCATTCAAAAAAGCGACATCCTGCCGCTCGTCCGGACGGCGTTTTATACGCTCTATATCACGGTGGCCGTCGTTTCCGTCGTCTATCAAGGCGGGCTGGCGCTTTTCTATCGCAACAAGACCCGGCTGGTGTCCGAGGCGTTGAGCGCCGCCCCGGTGCTGGCGGCCCATCCCCCGCTTGCCTGACGGCGCGCCGGGGTTACTTTCATTTCCCATGTCCAAGGAGCGCTATATCGCGGCCAAGCAAAAATGGGCCGAGAAACAACTGGCCCGAGGCTTCAAGCCCCGCGATACCGCCGCGCCGGACCGCCTGCCGCCGGGGCAGAAGCTCACCACCGGCTTCCCCGTGCTCGATCTCGGGGTGCAGCCGGAGATTCCGCTCAGCGAATGGACGCTCACGCTCGACGGCCTCGTGGAGAAGCCCACCGTGCTCATTTGGGAGCAGTTCAACGCACTGCCGCAGGTGACTGACACGAGCGACTTCCATTGCGTCACCTCCTGGAGCAAATACGACTGCCAGTGGAGCGGCGTGGCGTTCACCACGCTCTTCGAGCTGGTGCAGCCCAGGCCGGAGGCGAAGTTCGTCTATTTCACCAGCTATGACGGCTACTCGGTCAATGTGCCCCTCGCCCGGTGCCTCGACGACGACGTGCTCGTGGCCACGCAGTTTGGCGGCGCGCCCGTCACACGCGAGCACGGCGGCCCGGCCCGCATCATTATCCCCAAGCTCTACGCCTGGAAGGGCGCCAAGTTTGTCAAGACGGTCACCTTCCTCGCCGAGGACCGCCTCGGCTTCTGGGAGGTGCGCGGCTACCACAACGACGGCGACCCCTGGAAGGAAGAGCGCTACGCGTGAGCCGTGGATCCTCGCGGGCGAGGTCGCCCGCGCTCCAGCGTTCCCGATTCTGGAGCCAGGGCGACCCCGCCGTGGAATTTTGTTCGTGTCTCTTCGTGTTCATTCGTGGTTCAATTCAATAACACGGTTTTGGATATCCCCATGAGCACCTCGTTTTTCCCCCAGGACATCATCATCAAGAAACGCGATGGCGGCGTGCTGACCAAGGACGAGATCGAGTTTTTCGCGCGCGGGGTGACGGATGGAAAATTCGCCGACTACCAGGCGACCGCGTTGCTGATGGCGATCTTCTGGCGCGGCATGACCCCGCAGGAGACCGCATGGCTCACCGAGGCGATGATGCGCTCGGGCGAGGTCATCGACCTGCACGACATTCCCGGACCCAAGGTGGACAAGCACTCCACCGGCGGCGTGGGGGACAAGGTCTCGCTCATCCTCGCCCCGCTCGCCGCTGCCTGCGGACTCAAGGTGCCGATGATGAGCGGCCGCGGGCTCGGCCACACGGGTGGCACGCTCGACAAACTCGAGGCCATCCCAGGCTTCAAAGTCATGCTCAGCGTGCCGGAGTTCCGCGCCATCCTCCTGAAGGTCGGCTGCGCCATGATCGGCCAGACGCCGCAGGTCGTGCCCGCCGACCGCAAGCTCTACTCGCTGCGCGATGTCACCGGCACCGTCGAGTGCATCCCGCTCATCTGCGCCAGCATCATGAGCAAGAAACTCGCCGAGGGCATCGATTCGCTGGTGCTCGACGTGAAGTTCGGCAAGGGCGCGTTCATGAAGTCCAAGACCGACGCCCTGGCCCTCGCCCGCGCCATGGTCGAGGTCGGCCGCGCCGCCGGCAAACCCGTGTGGGCATTGCTCACCTGCATGGACCAGCCGCTCGGCCGCGCCGCCGGCCATACCACCGAGGTCATCGAATCCATCGAATGCCTCAAGGGCCGCGGCCCGGCCGACCTGATGGAGGTCACCTTCGCCCTCACCGGCCACATGCTCACGCTCGCGGGAGTCGCAAACGACTACGCCGGCGCGCGAGTGTTGATGAGCGACATGATCGCGAATGGCTCGGCGCTGGAGAAATTCCGCCAGATGTGCATCGCGCAGGGCGGCGATCCGCGTGTGGTCGACGATTACAAAATCCTGCCCACGGCCAAAAAACTCCTCGAGGTGAGGGCGCCGGCCGGGGCCAAGGGCTTCATTGGCGAGGTCGATGCGCTCAAGTGCGGCCATGCCATCATGGCGCTTGGAGGTGGTCGCGCCGCGGTGACGGACAAGGTCGACCACGGCGTCGGCATCGCCGACCTGATCAAAATCGGCGAGCCGGTCGGCCCCGGCACCCGGCTGTGCACGCTCCACGTCAATGACGACGCCAAGGGGGGGCGCGCCGAGGCGTTCATCCGCGAGGCCATCAGGTTCACAACCACCGCGTCCAAGCCGGAGCCGTTGATCCAGGATTTGATCCAGTGACCGTGGGCCAGCGAGCTTGCTCCCGCCCTGTCCCGACCCGCGCGAGCGAGCTCGCTGGCCCGCAAGGATTCCTGATCAGGCCGTGCAATACTGTTAGCATAGCCGCAGGCGCAGAATGGCTTGAGGCGCCCGCGTGATTGCCCAAGTCTCCGCCCCCATGAGCCTCTATATCGGCATCGACAGTGGAACCCAAAGCACCAAGGCGGTCGTCCTCGACCTCGAGACCGGCCGCGTTATCGCCGAGGCGCGCGCCCCGCACTCCCTGATCGCCGGCCTCCCCGCCGGTCACATGGAACAGCAGCCCCAGCATTGGACGGAGGCGCTCGACGCCGTCATCGCCGAGGTGGCGGCCCGGGTTGACCGCCGGCGCGTGCGCGGCATCGGTGTCTCCGGCCAGCAGCACGGTTTCGTGCCGCTGGACGAGCGCGGCGAGGTCATCCGCCCGGCCAAGCTCTGGTGCGACACCTCCACGGTGGCCGAGTGCGCGCTGCTCACCAAGAAACTCGGCGGCACCAAGGCGGTCATCCGCCAGGCCGGCCTGCCCTTCCTGCCCGGTTACACCGCTCCCAAGATCCTGTGGCTGAAACGGCACGAGCCCGCGAATTTCAAGCGGCTGCGCCACGTCCTGCTGCCGCATGACTACCTGAATTTCCACCTGACGGGCAACTATTTCATGGAGCCCGGCGATGCCTCCGGCACGGCGCTGCTGGATGTCCGCAAACGCACGTGGTCAGCCGCTGCGCTCAAGGCCATCGACAAGAACCTCGGCGACTGGCTGCCGCCGCTTTCGCACTCGTCGGAGGCCGCCGGGACGTTGCGGCCCGCGCTGGCGCAGCAATATGGATTTTCGCCGGAAGTCGTGGTGAGCGCCGGCGGCGGCGACAACATGATGGGCGCCATCGGCACCGGCAACGTCGCGCCCGGAGTGGTCACGGCCAGTCTGGGCACGAGCGGCACGATCTACGCCTTCAGCCACCAGCCCGTCGTGGATCCGAACGGCGAGATCGCCGCGTTCTGCTCGTCCACGGGCGGCTGGCTGCCGCTGCTCTGCACAATGAATCTCACGCTCGTTACCGAGCAGTTCCGCACGATGTTCGGCTGGGATCACGCCGCGCTGGAGCAGGCCGTGAACGCCACGTCCCCCGGCGCCGACGGCCTGGCGCTGGTGCCCTATTTCGATGGCGAGCGCACGCCGAACGTGCCGCACGGCACCGGGGTGCTCTACGGGCTCAGCCGCCGGACGTTGACGCCCGGTCATCTGGCCCGCGCCGCGATGGAAGGCGTGACGCTCGGCCTGAACTACGGCTTGCGCCGGCTGGCGGCCCTCGGGGTGAAGCCGAAGGAAATCCGCCTCACCGGCGGCGGCGCGAAATCGGCCGCCTGGCGGCAGATCATGGCGGACATTTTTGGCGTGCCCGTGGTCGCCATGGTGCAGGACGAAGGCGCGGCGCTCGGCGGCGCGCTGCAGGCGGCGTGGTGCGACGGCCGGCGTCAGGGGCAGAAGACCGGCTTGGCCGCGCTCGCGGCGCATTCGGTGGCGGTCAATGACTCGACCCGCTGCTCCCCGGAAAAGAAGCGCCTCCCGCTTTATCGCGACCTGCAGGCGCGGCAGGACGGCCTGAGCCTGACCCTGCGCGAGACCTTTGAGCGGCTGGGTCGGGGCTGACATCTTCAGAATGCGAAGGCCCGGAGGGAGCGATGTCCTGCTCCGACTCGTCGTTTACACCAGGTTCCTTCACATCATTTTCGCCGGACATATTTTTGTGTTAGCAGCCTGTCGGACTTCGGGTCGCAGGTTTTTGGTTATAGGGCGGATTTGAAGAGAACGGGGCCGGCCCTTCCAGCAGGCTGCTAAACAAAATGGCCGCGCCATTTTGGGGAAACCCACCGGGTTGGCCGGTAGATTGCTGCACGGAGGCATGGCCACACGCTTCGTCAACATCGATCGGGACACGCCGCCGTTGCTGCCCCCCGATCTGCGGGACTGGGTGCCGGAAAATCATCTGGTGCATTTCATTCTGGATACGGTGGAGACCCTTGACCTGCAGGGCATGCGGGTGAACGAACGAGGCGGCTGGACAGGGTCTGGCTTTGGGGTTCGGGGTCGAGCATTGACAGCCGCCTCTGGAAACAGGGGTTGAAACCCGCCGCCGGCTGGCGCATCTTGCCGGCATGAAGTCCGTGGTGGTCAGCAATCCGGAAATCCCCAGCGGCACACCCGTGTTCGCCGGGACGCACGTGCCCGTAAAGAACCTCACCGACTGCCTTGAGGGCGGCTCGACGATTGACGCGTTCCGCGACGACTTTCCCTCCATCAAGGCCCGCCAGGTCGAGATCTACCGCTCGATGACTCCTTCGCAGCGGCTGGAGCTGGGCATGCAGATGAACCGGCAAATGCGCGTGCTCATGGACTCGGGTCTGCGTGCCACCCACCCGCAGCTCTCCGCCGCCGACCGCCACAGGGAAATCGCCCGACGTATCCGCCATGCCCGAGGCTGACCTGATCAGCCTGTTTGCGGTCCCACTCGCCAAGGCCGGCCTGCCCTATATGGTCACAGGCGCCACCGCCGCGATTCTCTACGGCCAGCCCCGCACGACCAACGACCTCGATGTCGTCATCGAGCTGAAGACCGCCGATCTGCCCCGCTTGCGCGCAGCTTTCCCGGAGAGGGACTACTACCTGCCGCCGGACGAGGTGATCGAAGTGGAGCTCCGGCGCCCGCTGCGCGCCCATCTGAACGCCCTCCACCACGACTCCGGTTTCAAGGCCGACCTTTACCCGATGGGGAGCGATGCCCTTCATCAATGGGCTTTCCCCCGGCGGCGTCCGGTAGCGCATGGCGGCCAGCAGATCAGCTTCGCCCCGCCGGAATATGTCATCCTGCGCAAGCTGGAATATTTCCGCGAGGGCGGCTCGACCAAGCACCTGAGCGACATCCGCGCCATGCTCGATGTGAGCGGCGATGTCATCGACCGCACCGTGCTCGGCGAATGGATCGCCCGCTTGGGGCTGCAAGCTGAGTGGACTCGCGTGCAGTAAAGTCCAAGCAAGGACGTCACGTCTTGACTCTTCACTGACTCGATCAGCGTTGCCCCGGCTTCGCTGGAGCTATGCCGGGCACGCGAGCCTAGGACTTGCGCGGAATGGTTTGGCGGCGGCGGACAGCCGCAACGTGCGAAAGATTTTCCCATCGGCATGCGTGAACGCCTCGAACGTGTGCACCCAAAAATGTTTCCAAGAAAGATCCTCCGGGTCGGGTCGTTTTTCACCGCAGCCAATGCAGAAACGTCCGGACAGAGGCTGACCGCAATTTACACAAACGCCAGACAGGCTCGGTTTCGTGGGCGTGGTCATCCGGTTAGTGACCAAAATCGACCGCCCGAGTCACGCCTAGAAAAATTCATCCCTTTCCAGACTCGAAATGCATTTCGCGATGGCGTGACGCTCGATATCTGGCTCAACGGCGTGTCCAAATTTTCCTCGGGCGCAACGAGTGGGAACACTCCGATGACACTCAACCAGAACTTCACGGTGAACCCAGGGGATCTGCTCCATTCCCCCAAACCAGACCCGGCGAAGGGGGCAGGTTATCGAGCCTCGCACAACAGACTGACACACCCCGTCGCTTCGCGCCACCGCTCTCCAGAGGGGACCCAAACCAAAGCAAGTGCAGATCCCCTCGGGGAGAGGGGTGCCCGGCAGGGCGGGGTGGGTCGGGGGCTTGCATTTCAGCTCCGCGTTTCGGTGTCAGTTTAACGTGCGAACCTTAATAAGTCTTTCAGTTGCGCCGCCGGCCGAAAACCGCCAGCGCCACGCCGCCAAGCACCAGCAGCGAGGCCAGCACGAGACGAGTGGAAATGATTTCGGAGAGAAATACCACGCCACCCAATGCGGCCAGCACCGGCACGGTCAGTTGCAGCGTCGCGGCGCGCGTGGCCGTCAGTCGCGGCAACGTCGCATACCACACGGCGTAGCCGACGCCCGACGCCAGTCCGCCGGACAGCACCGCCCAGCCGAGGCCGGCCGGCGAAACGTGGGACCCGCCCGGCCCCACGGCGAAAAGCGCCAGAGCGAGCGGCACGGCCCAGAGAAAGTTCGCCGCGGTCGTCTGTAAGGGGTCGCCGAGCTTCCGGCCGCGCAGCGAATACACACCCCACGCCGCGCCCGCGAGGGCCATCAAGCCCGCGCCGACCGGCGGCGGGGCGGCGAGCCCCGGCGACACCAGCCAGCCCAGCCCGCCCAACGCAACCAGCAGGCCGAGCCACTCGGCCGCGACCGGACGCTCGCCCCGAAACAGACCCGTGCCGATCATCGTCACCTGCACCGCGCCGAACAGTAGGAGCGCGCCCGTGCCGGCCGTGAGTTCGCGGTAGGCAAACGAAAAAGCCGCAGCATAGACAAAAAGTGCGGCGGCCGACCGCGCGTCCAGCCGGAGCAGCGCGCGCCCGGCCTTCCCCTGCGTCGCGCAGACAAGCGGCAGCACGGTCGCGCCCGCCGCCAGCCGCACCAGCGTGAAGCTGCCGGCGTCGATCGCGCCGTGCCCGAGCGCCAGCCGGCAGAACACGGAGTTGGCCGCGAAGGCCACCATGGCCGCCGCCGGGCCAAACAGCGCGGCCGGCGCGAGGGGCGTGGATTTCTGCGAGTCGATGCCGCACGCTGCCCGCCGTCGCTGCCCGCGACAAGTCCGGATCGCGAGTTCCATCCAGGCACGACCGCGCCGCAAAAGGCAACTCGGCCGGTTCGCGACGAACTCACGGTTGCCCCAGATCGAAGGCCATTTGCTCGACCGGCTTCCCGGGCGGCTCCGCTGCAGGGACGCAAAGCGAGAAATCACGGGCGCCCGCCCGTTGCGCCAGCACCGCCGCGGCGATCTGCGGGAGGCTGACCTTCGCGATTTCCTCGTGGGACGCCTCCGTCAGCAGGTAGCGTTCGTGGCCCGCCCCGGCCAGCATCCTTTCCTGGAAGCGCTGCACTTTCACCCCCCGGGGGGTCTGTTCGAACAGCTCCGCCAACAGATAGGACAGCGGCAGCAGTTGCACGAAGGGCGGCGCCTCCGGCGGAAAAAGCGGCGCCGGCCGGCTGGCGATCATTTCCAACCGGTCGCGGGAGCCCATGACCAACGGCCGGCGGCAGACCGGGCACGATCGCCCCTCGAATGATTTTTTGCAGGCGCCGCAACGATTCAGATAGTAACGGGTGCGCAGGATCGGAAACTTGAGCGTGCCCGGAAGATTCCGGGTCGAACCATTCTCCAGCGCCGAGAAAAGCGCGTCGTAGCTGGGCTCGATGTCCAGCAAGGTGCATTCGCGTCCGAGGTGGTCGAGCGAATGCGCATCGGAGCACGAAAACAACGCGTGCCGGTCGAGCGACGCGATCCGCCGGCACATCGGCGGGGTGGCAGTCAGGCCGGTTTCAATCAGGGACAACCGCGGGGTCAGCTCGCCAAACACCTCCGCCACGCTCCGGCCGCCACTGACCGTCCCCAAGGCGGAATACCAGGGATTGAAGACATGGGCGGGGGCAAAATGACAGGCGGGGTCGTGGTCGAGCACGCTCTGCAACACCTGCGCGGGCGTGAGTAACAACGAAGGCCGTCCTTCCCCCAGATCGCCATGCGGCTCCATCCGCGTCCGGAAGCGGCGCGCGCTGTCGAAAGTCGGAAAATAGATCAGGCAGTGGATGCCGCCGAGCTCGGGCGTGCCGGGCGGCGCGCAATTGACCTCCGTGCTCAACACATAGCGCAAGTTACGGCGCAGGCCGGCCGGCAGGGTCCGCGCCACCCGTTCCGCCACCGCCGGTTTCAGGGCCAGCAATCCCGGCTCGGCGGCCGCCAGGTTTTCCTCGAGCTCCTGCAACCAGTCCGCCTGCAGGCAGTCGCCCGTGCCCAGCAGATCGACGCCCTTGCGTTGCGCCCATCGTGCAATGTTCTCCACGGTCATCGCCGGCGAGACCCCGCTGGCAAATCGAGAATGCAAATGGAGGTCGGCGGCAAGACGCATGCCCCCACCATAGCCATCCCCGCTGAAATTCAACCAACAAGGGCCGCTCCTTTTTGCGGGGCCGGCCGCGCCGCCGGGCCCGCGCCGCGCAGCCCACCCCCGGCCGGGTGGAACTGGGCCCGGTGAAGAACGCCCGCCCGATCCATGGCAAGGCGCCCGGTCCCGAACCATTCACCGGGAAATTTGATTTAGTGCTTGCTTAATTAAGTTTCTACTTAAGTTAAGCGACGTGCAAAGCCTCGTTGCCATCGCCGATCCGACCCGCCGCCACATCGTCGAGCTGCTCGCCCAGCGCGAGCGCACCGCGGGCGAACTCGTGGACGAGTTCGACATGAGTGCGCCCGCCATCTCCCAGCACCTGAAGGTGCTCCGCGAGGCCGGCCTCGTGACTGTCCGCGCCGAAGGCCAGTCACGCGTGCAGATGCTCAACCCCGACGGGCTCGATGAACTCGGGGACTGGCTGGAGAAAACCCGCAGCTTCTGGTCGCGCCGGCTCGATGCCCTCGAGCGCGAATTACAGGCCGACGACCAACGCAAAAAGAAAACCAAATCATGAAGATCAACAACGACGACCATGGAAAGTTCTCCGGGCCCGGTGAAGTCCGCCTCGTGCGGCTGCTCCCTGGTCCGATCGAGCGCGTGTGGGACTACCTGACCGACCCCGGGAAGCGCGCCCGCTGGTTCGCCGGCGGCCCGATGGAGCTCAAGCCCGGCGGGAAATACAAATTGCATTTCCATCACAAGAACCTGTCGCCGGACGAGGTTCCGCCGGAGCAATACAAGAAGGTCCACAACACCGGCGTCAGCTTCGACGGCCGGGTGCTGCGGTGCGAGCCGCCCCGCCTGCTGGCCTACACCTTTGACGACGAGTCCGATGTGACCTTCGAGCTCACGCCGCAGGGCGGCAAGGTGCTGCTCGTCCTCACCCATCGCAGCCGGGGCAGCGACATCCCGGAGCTCAGCAACTACGCCTCGGGCTGGCACACCCATTTCTCGATCCTGATCGCCCTGCTGGAAGGGGCGCCGTGCCCGCCCTTCTGGGCCACCCACGCCCGGCTCAAGGCCGAATACGAAAAGGCACATCGCGCCGCCGGAACCGCCTGAATCATTTCAACCATCCACGCCAGGCCGCTGCACACATGCGGCGGCCGCGGGCTGGCGTTGCGGAGGTTGTAGGTCCTCACCTTCAGGTCGAGCGCGGCGGGCCCTGAAAATGCGTTTGTGTCGGGCGGCTTTCACCGCCAACTCTTCGGCAGGGGCCACCACCATTAAACCGCGATCATTTTGGCCATCGTGCTCTTCATTTCCGCCGCGCGCCGGGTCGAGCTGATACAGTGTTTCCGCGCCGATGCCCGGCAACTGGGCATCGAGCTCCGGGTGCTGGCGGCGGAGGTGCGGCCCGACCTCAGCCCGGCCTGCCATCTCGCGGACACGAGCTTCGCGCTGCCACCCTCCACGGCCCCGGAATACCTGCCGCTCCTCCTCGCCCTTTGCCGGCAGGAAAAGGTGGACCTGCTCGTGCCCATCATGGACGGTGAACTGGCGCTGCTGAGCCGCGCCCGCGCAGCCTTCGCCGCGCTCGGCGTGCGCGTGGTGGTGTCGGCGCCCGAGGTCGTGGCGCTGGCCGCGGACAAGTTCGCCACGGCGGAGCGGCTCAGCGCGGCCGGCGTGCCGGCGCCGCGGACGCTGCGGTGGGAGGACTACCAGCGGGAGCCCGCGCAACTGCGCTGGCCGGTGATTGCCAAGCCCAACGGCGGCTGCGCGTCGGTGGGCCTCGTCCGGCCCGGCCGGCCGGAGGACCTGGCCGGGCTCAGGGGCCAGGACTACATCGTGCAGGAGCTGTGGCAGGGCCGCGAATACACGGTGAACGTCTTCTTCGACGCCGGGGGCCGGCTGCGCTGCGCCGTGCCCCACTGGCGCGTGGAAGTCCGCGCGGGCGAGGTGGGCAAGGGGTTCACCGAGCGCGTGCCCGCGCTGGCCGACGCCGCGCAAAAGCTGGCCGCCCTCCTGCCGGGCGCGCGCGGCCCGCTTTGCTTCCAGGCGATCGTGACCGACTCTGGAAACTGCGCGGTGTTCGAGATCAACGCGCGGTTCGGCGGCGGTTATCCGCTGGCACACCGGGCCGGCGCCCGGTTTTCGCAGTGGCTGCTGGAGGAACTGGACGGACGTCCCGGCACGGCGAACGACGACTGGCGCGCCGGGGTCGCGATGCTGCGCTACGACCAGTCCGTGTTCGTCGACGGCTGAGCGGACAGGCGGGGGAGTGACCAAAAAATCGAGATGTTTTTCGCAGAACCAGAAGTGCGCGCCCGGAACCCGGCCGCCTGTCTTCCGTTCGCCGTCCTCAGCCTTCCGGCGGATTCACCGCGAGAAGCTCGACCTCGAAGATGAGTCCGGAGTGCGCCGGAATCTTTCCGCTCTGCAGGCCGCCGTAACCGAGATAAGGAGGGATGAAAAACTCGGCGCGCCCGCCGGGCTTGAGCGACGGCATGGCCGCGGCCCAGCCGGGGATCAGCCGGTTGACAATGAAGTTTGAAGGCGAGCCCTTCCCCGTGTGGGAGTCGGCAAAGACCGTGCCGTCCTTGAGCCGGCCGATGTAGTGGACGAGGACGTGATCCATCATCTGCGGCGCGCTGCCCTCACCCGGCGTGATGGTCCGGACGCCGAGTCCGCTGGGGCGCCAGGCGATGTCCGGCGCCTTCGCGATCTGCGCGCCGAAGTATTCCTCCCGCCAGTAGGCGGCCTCGTCGCGCTCCGGCGTGGCCGGCGGCGGTGTCCTTTCACATCCCGCCAGGACGAGGGCCGTTACTACCAGCAGGACTGAGAGAGCGCGGTTCATGGCCGGAGCCTGCAACAATCCCGGCCGGAAATCAGCCTGAAATTTCAAAGGCCGCCCGCCGAACGGCGGCTGGACGGATTCGGGCGCCGTTCGTCGAGTTGGCGCAGCAGGTCCGGCATGGCCGCGCGCAGCGGCGAGGTTGCGAGGAATTCGTCGGCGAGGGCCTTGGCGCCGCGCGCGCGCAGCCCGGCGTAGACATGCAGCTCAAACTGGAGACGCAGCTGCGCCTCCTCCCCGGGCCGTCCGAGGGCGGCCAGCAAAAACAGCAGGGCTTCGATGGTGGAGTATTTCCCTCCGTCCTGTTGCGCGCGCAACCAGTAGCGGCTCGGGCCCGTCATCGGCAGCTTGATCCGGCGGCCCCACGTTTCCACCACCGGCAGCATGGCCGCCGCCTCGCGCCAGCTGCCGTCGAGCAGCAACACCTGCACGTCCGCCGGCGGCGCGTCCGCTGGCAGGGGTTCGCCCCGCGGGTGCATGATCCAGAGCGTGCGGCCGGGCGCGACGATCGCCTCCCGCCGGGGCGGCGTCTCCCGCTCGAAGACATGGCCCCGCGAGTCGGGCATCACGCGGTTGATCAGCCGGCCCGTGCTGGTCGGCCGCCAGAATTCACGGCGGTGGATGAGGACATCCACCGGCAGCGGGCACGCGACGGTTTGCAGGCCGGCGCAGATGCACCACCGGGGCACGAACCGGCACCGGTCGCACCGCACGGTGGTTTCAAGGACAACGCTGCGCGCCATGTCGGCCGATCAGGCCCGGCAACCGCCCGCGGGTCAACCCTCGCCCGCAGCTTGACTTGCCCCGGTCAAAACCAGCCTGCGCGCAACAGGCCCGCTATTCCTCCCTTCATGCAAGCCAACGCGCCCGGCCCGGTGCCCGGAGATCTCCCACGCCATCACCTACGAGGACTTCGCCGGCAACGCCCGCAATCTCGATTTCCGCGGCCGGGGCCGGCTCGTCATCCGCCCCGACGGCCCGACCTATCTTTTTTCCGGAGCGAAGCGGGAGATGTTCACCGCTCGCCATGACATGACCCAGGAATTCCAGCCCCGCGAGGAATCACTCGTCCGGCAAATCGACGC
>JAYVZM010000274.1:0-10606 GCA_043783345.1 Verrucomicrobiota bacterium | reverse complement strand
AGGCGGCGACGAAGTTGTATTCGTTGTAGAGGATCTCGATGTGCAGCGGCATGGTGTTGGTCTCGCCGCGAATGTGGCCGGAGACCACCGAGACGGCGCCGAATTCGCCCATCGCGCGGGCGTTGCAGAGGATGACGCCGTAGAAGAGGCCCCATTTGATATTGGGCACGGTGACGCGCCAGAAGGTCTGCCAGCCGCTCGCCCCGAGGGTGAGCGCGGCGTATTCCTCGTCGTTGCCCTGCGCCTGCATCAGGGGAATCAGTTCGCGCGCCACGAAGGGAAAGGTCACGAAGATGGTCGCCAGCACGATGCCCGGCACGGCAAAGATGATCCGGATGTCCTGGTGGTTGAACCATTCCCCGAACCACGGATGGTCGCCGGCCCCGAGGTAGGGCCCGAGCCAGCCCTGCAAACCGAAGACCAGGACGTAAATCAAACCCGAGATGACCGGGGAAACGGCGAAGGGCAGATCGATGAGCGTGATGAGCAGGCTTTTTCCGCGAAAATCAAACTTGGCGATGCTCCATGCCGCCGCGACGCCGAACACCAGGTTGGCCGGCACCGCGATGGCCGCCGTCAGCAGGGTGAGCCGGAGCGCACTGCGCATGTCGGGATCGGCGAACGACTGGAAATAGGCCCCCACGCCCTTGCGCAACGCCTCGGTGAACACCGCCACGAGCGGCAGCACCAGAAAGCAGGCGACGAAGAGCAGCGCGATCGACATGAAGACGATCCGCACCCAGAGGGGATTGCGGATGACGCGCGGGCCGGCGCTGCGGGCCGACGGGCGTTTCTTGGCGAAAGTGGATGCGGCGGTCAGGGCCATGGCTCAGACGCGGTAGTAGCGGCGGCTCCATTTCTGGAGCAGGTTGATGAGCAGGAGGAGCACGAACGAGGCCACGAGCATGACCACGGCAATGGCGGTCGCGCCGCGATAGTCGTATTGCTCGAGCTTGGTGATGATGAGCAACGGGGTGATTTCCGAGTGCCGCGGCATGTTGCCTGCGATGAAGACGACCGAGCCGTATTCGCCGAGCGCCCGGGCGAACGCCAGGGCAAAGCCGGTGATCAATGCCGGCAGCAATTCGGGCAGGATGACGCGGGTCATCGTCTGCCAGCGATTGGCGCCGAGCGTGGCGGCCGCTTCCTCCAACTCGGGCTCCAATTCCGCCAGCACCGGCTGCAGGGTGCGCACCACGAAGGGCAGCCCCACGAAGGTGAGCGCGAGAAAAATGCCCGGCCGGTCGAAGGCGATGCTGGCCCCGAGCCAGTTGGTCCAGTCCACCCACGGCACCCACAAGGAGAGCCGGTGCAGGCCGGCCCCCCAGATCGGTTCCAGCCAATGCCCCACCCAGCCGTTTTTCGCATAGATGGCACTCAGCGCAATGCCCGCCACCGCGGTGGGCAGCGCGAACGGCAGATCGACGAGCGCGTCCACCACGCGCCGGCCCGGGAAAGAGTAGCGCACCAATACCCACGCCAGAATCAGGCCGAAGAAGCCGTTGACCAACGCGGCGAGCAGCGACACGCCGAAACTCAACCGATACGAGGCGACGACGCGCGGCGCGGTCACGGCGGCCAAGAAATCCGACCAGCTCAGCCCGGCGGTCTTGATAAACGCCGCCGCCAGCGGGATCAGCACGATCAACCCGAGATAGGCCAGGGTGAAGCCGAGCGACAGGCCGAAACCGGGCAGCACATTGCGTCGTTTGCCGAAGAGTGACATCGGGGGTGGGCGGTGATTGAGCGTTGGTGCGCCGTGCGACATTGCAACGGCACATCCGTGGGAAGCGTTTATTTGTTGTAGATCTGGTCGAAGGTGCCGTCGTCGGCGAAATGGATTTTCTGGGCGTTGGCCCAGCTGCCGAAGGCCGCTTCGATGGTGAACAGTTCGAGCTTGGGAAATTTTCCGGCGTATTTGGCCGCTGCCGCCTCGGAGACGGGGCGGAAGAAATTCCTGCCGGCGATGTCCTGGCCTTCCTCCGAGTAGAGATATTCCAGGTAGGCTGCCGCCACCGCCGCCGTGCCCTTCTTCCGGGCATTCTTGTCCACCACCGTGACCGGCGGCTCGGCGAGGATGCTGAGCGACGGCACGACGATCTCGAATTTGTCCGCCCCGAATTCCCGGAGAACCAGGAAGGCCTCGTTCTCCCAGGAGATCAGGACATCGCCGATGCCGCGCTGGACGAACGTGGTGGTCGAACCGCGGGCGCCGGAGTCGAGCACGGGCACCTGCTTGAGAAGTTTCCGCAGGAAGTCCTGCGCCTTCTCGTCCCCGCCGTATTTGCGTCTGGCGAATTCCCAGGCCGCGAGGTAGTTCCAGCGGGCGCCTCCGGAAGTCTTGGGGTTCGGGGTGACGATCGTGACGCCCGGCTTCACCAGATCGTCCCAGTCCTTGATGCCCTTGGGATTCCCCTGGCGGACGACCAGCACGATGGTGCTCGTGTAGGGCGATGAATTGTGCGGCAGGCGTTGCTGCCAGTCCTGCGGGATGAGCCGGGCCACGTTGTAGAGCGCGTCGATGTCACCGGCGAGCGCGAGCGTGACGACATCGGCCGGCAGCCCGTCGATCACGGAGCGGGCCTGCTTGCCCGAGCCGCCGTGCGACTGCTTGATCACAACGTCGTCACCGGTCTTCGCCTTCCAGTGGGCGGCGAAGGCCTGATTGAAGTCGGTGTAGAGTTCGCGGGTCGGATCGTAGGAGACGTTGAGCAGCGTGACCGTCTTAGCCGGGGCACTGGCGGCCAACGCGAGGAGGGCGAGGAGAAGAATTTTGGAATTCATGGTGCGAAGGGCGCAAAATCAGAATGCGAGCTGGAAACGGGTGATGAAGGCCTTCTCGTCCTGGCGGAGCAACAGGGAGGTCGAAAGGGCGGGAGCGCCGGGTCCGAAGCCGAAGTTCGTCTGGTAGTAGTCGACCTTGAAGAGGACCGCTTTGCTGAGATACCAGTTCAGGCCGAGACCGAAGGCCGAGGCCTCGTCGGCATTGCTGGCGACCGACGCGTAGAGCGGGAAGGCCGCATCGTCTACCTTCAGGCTGGCATAACGGGCGGCGACCTCGAACGCGCCCCACGCGCCGCCGGCGAAGTCGAAGTTGGTCCTCGGCACCACACCAGTGGAGGACGAATCCTCCCCGGTCAGGACATAACCTGCGGCCAGCTGCCAGGCCTTGTTCTGCAGCTCGGCCTTCGCGCCGGTCGCATTGGGCCGGACGTTGACGGTCGAGAGCACGTATTCACCCAACAGTCTGAATGAGCCGTTGCGATATTCCATCTGGGGAGAAACGCGCCAGCTCGGGCCATCTGCCACCGTGGTTGGAGCGTAACTGAAAAACGTCTGCTGGCCGTCGGTCTTGTAACCCGCGGTCCGCCCCGAGGCGGTCTTCTGCCGGCCGAGATTGCCCGCGATGCCGAAAGAAAGACCCTGCAAGGGCGATGCGGCGTCGTTCTTGAAGGGCGAGAAATACAGGCGTCCGACCACCTCCTTCTCATTATCGTAGTCGGTGTTGCCCGGGCTGGCGCCATCCGCCACACCACCGAGGATGCCGGTGGTGTAAGTTACCGTGCCGTCGAAAAGTTCGCCCGCCGCGAGGACGCCGAGGTCGTGGTTGGGCACGAGGTTGGTGGCAATGGATCGTTCGTTGAAGAACGTCCACGAATCGGACTGGATCTGCTCCAGTCCGACGGGAGGCTTGAGCCGGCCAAGTTTGAATTGCAGCTCCTTGCTGACGGTGATGCCGAGGACGGCATCAATGATGCCGGCGCTGCTGCCGCTGAATTCGGGAGCGATCAGGAACGAGAAGTTTTTGGCTATCGTGCCCTCGCTGATGATCCGGGCGCGACGCAGCACGAAGGAGTTGTTCACCACTCCCCCGTCATTGAAGAACAGTCGCGAGTCGAGCTGCAGGAGGCCGCGTAGTTTGATCGCGTTGGTGCCGTCGGCGGAGGCGAGCGTGAAGCCCTTGTCGCTGATGGTGATCTTGGGTGCGGTTGACGCGGCCGCGGCGGCGGCCTCGTCCCTGAGCTCCTGCTTGCGTTCGAGCACGAGGAGTTTTTGTTCGAGCGCGCGGATCTGCTCGCGCAGTTGTTTCAATTCGTCGCCCTCGGCGGCCGGGAGCCGGGGCGCAAGCGGGAACAGGAGCACCAGAGCGGCAAGCGCCGGTGCCAGTTTGCGAAGGAAGAAATGAGTCATGGGATCGGGTCGGATATCTTCTGCGAAACTCCCCTGGCGGGGTCGGTCGTGGTGATGGTGGTGTCGGTTGGCCATCACGGGGCGTGGTGGGCGGAGATTCTAGTCGAAATCCGATTGGCGGGCATCGGGTTTCAGCCGGGTTTTTTCGGTGCGCTCAATATGGGTCACGCGGCCATTGTGAACGACGAGTTGCACGACGCCGTAGCGCAGGGATTCGACTTTCTGTCGCACGAGGTGCATCCATTCGGGCGGCACATCGGATTTGGCGGGAAGGATGGCTTCGCTCATATCGCGTAGTCTCCCAGGAGTTGGTGGATGACACCTTCGGTGGGACTGTTGATCGCTGCGCGGGCCCGGCCCTGCCGGGTTTGCTGCCGGGCGGTGGTTTCAACCGGCATGCTGAAGGGCAATGGCCGGCCGCTGATTGCCATCTTGCGCGTGGTGACCTCAACCACGTCGGCCAGGGTGTAACGGTCGAGGATGGCCGCGATGGCGTTGCGGACGTCGAGCATCAGCATGCGCAGGCCGCAATGCTCCTGGTCGGGGCAATTGCACGGTTCATAAGCCGTCTGGCTCACGCAGCCGATGGGGGCCAGCGGTCCATCGATCAGGCGGACGATCTGGCCGATTGCTATCTGGGTAGCGGGTTTCGCCAGACGGTAGCCGCCGTGTTTGCCTCGCTCACTTTCCACGTAACCGGCTTCGCGGAGCTGCTGCATGACTTGCTCCAGAAATTTCACCGGCAGGTCTTCCGCCTTGGCCAGCTCGGTCACCGGCACGAGAGACCGTCCGACCTTGGCGGCAATGCCCAGGTTGATCAGGGAACGGAGGGCGTATTCGCCGCGTTTCGATAATTTCATAGGCTAGTTTGTGATACTACATTGATTTAGTGGGAATTAAATCAAGCTCTATCTGAGGACTTTGTCATAAAATTTCTCCGCGCCTAAAGTTTTATTCTCAATCCGTCGTAGGCGAGTGAAATCTTATCGGGTAGTTTTCGGCTCCATTCATCGTGTTCTATCCGGTGGGTCAGGTGGGTGAGATAGCTGGTTGGCGCGCCGATTTCCGCCGCAGCGGCGCAGGCTTCTGCGATGTTCATGTGCGTGGCGTGCGGCTCGACCCTCAGGCCATCGAGCACGACCACGTCGGCGCCCTTGGCCAGGGCGACGGCTTCGCGGGGGATGCGCTTGCAATCGTTGTAATAGACGAATTTTTTTCCCGATGATTTTTCCTCAAAGATCAGCCCGAGGGTGTTGATGCCGCCGTGGGGCAGCAGGGTGGAGCGGATGGTGCCTTGGGGTAGTTCAAGTTCGGAGGGCATCTGCAGCAGCTTGAAGGCCGCGTAACCCAGCGACACCGGCCGTTCGACAATGGCGTAGGGAAATATCGAAAGCACGCGGTGCATGCCTTCATCGGTCGTGTAGACCGTCAGCGACGTGCCGCCGCGCAAATCGCAAAACCGCCGCAAGTCATCCATGCCCATGATGTGATCGGAATGGCCGTGCGTCAGGATCAAGAAGTCCAGCCACTCGATCTTTTCCCGCAGGCACTGCAGCCGGAATTCCGGCGCCGCATCCACCTGGATGTGGATGCCGTCCATCACAACGTGAATGCCCGACCGCGTGCGGTGGTTTCGCGGATCGGACGAGGTGCAGACGGCGCAGGGGCACGCGATCATGGGTATCCCTTGCGAGGTCCCCGTGCCGAGAAAAATGACTTCCATGATCGGCCATACAACACGGCGCAGAGGTGAACGGAAGCAAAAGAACATCCGTTCTCCCCGGGCCGGCCGCTCTGGGGTGGCCATCAGCGGACCCGCCCGCCACCCGGGTGAAGTCCGCCTTTTGCCGCCGCGGAAATATTGGCTTTAATTATCCCGGGATTGAGCCGATAGTAACTAACCCCTCGTAGGTTCAGCCGTCACCAGCTGGCACCCAAGGGTTGCTATGCGGCATCTTTTTAACCGGGCCCGTAACACCCTCTGGGGCTGTGCGCTCATCGTGAGCGTCGTGACGCTGCCCGCAAACCGCGTCTGGGCCGATGCCAATCCACCCCTGCCGGTGGCGCCCGCCGATCAGGTCATAACCTCCGTGCAGCAATACTGGGATCTTACGCCTGAGCAAAAATCCCGGTCGCAACCGTTCGAACTGCACTGCTACGTGACCTATTTCGACCCGGAGTGGAAGATGCTCTACATTCAGGATCTGAACGGCAAGGGGGCGTATGTCCCCTATGGTGACAATCCCCATCCGTTCAGGTCGGGCGAGCGCATCCTGGCCTCGGGGGTGTTCGTGCCGCCGAATGCCGATGTTTCCTTCGAACACGCGACGATCACGGTTGAGGGCCAAGGGTGGCCGCAACCGCTGCCCTTGGCCGGAAAAGTCACGCAGGCCGGCCAGTTCATCACCAAGGTGGTGACGGTGGAAGGTTTCGTGGATCGCTACCGCCAGCTCGGCCCCCGCCATTTGCAGCTCAACCTCTCCGTGGAAGGGGTGCCCGTCTTTGTCTGGCTGTTGATCGAGCCGGACCAGCCCCTGCCGGTTTTCACGGACGTCAATGTCCGGGTCGAAGGCGTCTACAACCCCAAGATCGGTCCGGACGGCAAGCTCTCCTCGCGGGAGATTCTGGTGCCCAACCTCAGCCATCTGACCGTGCTCGGACGGCTGGAGGAGGATCCGCGGTTCAAACTGCCAATCGTGGCGATCGGCTCCCTGCCCCAACTCCCGCCCAATCAGTTGGTGCGGGTCGCGGGCGAGGTGCGAGCCCAGGAGCCCGGCCGATTCGTCCGCCTCCGGGACGACACCGGCCAGGTCGACATCGTGACCGGACAAACCCGCCCGTGTGCGTTGAATGAACGGATCGAGGCCGTCGGCTATCCCGCCATCAACGGCACCGAGTGGAAACTGAACAGCGGACTTTTCCGTTCCGCCCCCACCTCCGCGCCGGGGAAAGCCGCCGCGGGTGTCCCCGTCTCCACCGCCCAGGTGACCCTGCGTCTGACCGCGAGCGTGCTTGAACTATCGCCCCATGAAGCCGTGACCGGCCAGCCGGTCTGGCTGACGGGCGTGGTGACTTGGTCCCATCCCGATTCCCCGTTTTTCTTCATTCAAGACTCCAGTGGCGGAGTTTGCATCCTGCGCGACCAGTCGACTTCCGAAGTGCATGGCCCGGGGCGAAACATGGAGGTGCACGGCTTCACCGCGATGGGGCGGTTCGCCCCGGTGGTGAAGGCGTCCCGCTTCGACAAGATCAGCAATCTCGTGCTGCCCGAGGCGAAGCAGACGTCGTTGGAACACGCGCTGACCGGGGCGGAAGAGGCCCAGTGGGTGGAAATGCGCGGCTATCTCCGCCAAATCCGCCGCGAGGACGGCTGGAACAATCTGGAAATGGCCACCTCAGGTGGTGATTTCATCGCCGGGTTGCCGGCGGAGGCGGACGTCTCGGGCATGGTCGGGGCGGTGGTCCGTCTTCACGGGGTTTGCACCGCGATCGCCAATGAACAACGCAAGCTCACCGGCATCAAACTCATGGTGCCTTCCGCCGACTATGTGCAGGTGGAGGAACCCGCGCCGAGCGACCCCTTCGATGTCCCCACCCGCTCGCTGGCCAGCCTGGGCCAGTTCGGCAGCCTGCAATCCTTCAGCCGCCGGCTGCGGGTCTCGGGCGTCGTGCTGCATCATTCCCCGGGCCACCTGGTCTATCTGCAGGAAGGCAACGACAACCTGCTGGTGTTTTCCCGCGGGCAGGAAATCCTCAAGCCCGGGGACCAGATCGACGCGGTCGGTTTCCTCCGCCGGCAGGTCGGCCGCGTGACTTTGCAGGATGCGGTTTACCGCAAGACCGGCACCGGCGCGGAGCCGCCCCCGCGCCCGATCGAAGTGGGAAAACTCCCGTCGATCACCGAAGATGGGCGGCTGGTTTCCGTGGAGGGCTTGCTGATCGACAATTCCCGGACGGGCAGCCAGGTCCGCCTGACCTTGCAGGCGCAAAATACCATCTTCGAGGCGTTCCTCGACCAAACCGCGCCGCGCAGTGTCTTCGCCGGCTTGGCCAATGAAAGCCGGCTGGCGCTCACCGGCGTCTATGAGGTCAAGTATGACGAATACGGCCAGCCCGCCACTTTCCAACTCCACCTCCGCTCACCGGGCGATGTCACCGTTCTGCAGAGCGCGTCATGGTGGACGCGCGACCGCATCCTTGGCTTCACCAGCGCCCTCGCCCTGGGCACCCTGTTGTTCCTCGTCTGGATCACGGCGCTGCGGCGGCAGGTGCGGGAACAGACCGAGCAGATCCGCCAGCAGGTGAAGCGCGAATCGCAGCTGGAGGCCGATCTGCAGCGCGCGAGCAAACTCGAATCGCTCGGTCTGCTGGCCGGGGGCATCGCGCATGATTTCAACAATCTTCTGACCGTGATGATGGGCAATCTCTCCCTCGCCCGCCTCGATGCCACGATGCATCCCGAATCCGTCGACTCCCTGCGCGATGCGGAAAAGGCCGTCGTGCGCGCCCGGGATCTCACGCAACAGCTGCTCACCTTCGCCAAGGGTGGCGCGCCCATCCGCACGGCGGTGTCCCTGCCCGAGGTCGTCCGCGAGGTGGTCGAGTTCGCCCTCCGCGGCTCCAACACCCGCTGCCAGTTCGACATCGCCCCGAACCTCTGGCCGGCCCACGTCGACAAGGGGCAGATCGGCCAGGTGATGCAGAACATCGCGATCAACGCCATGCAAGCCATGCCCCAAGGGGGAGTGCTGGATATCTCACTGCGCAACGAGACCGTGGGGGCCGAACTCGGCCAGGTGCTGACGCCCGGCCGCTATGTCCTGCTCACCACCACCGATCATGGCGCGGGTATCCGGTCCGAGGATTTGCAGCGGATCTTCGATCCTTATTTCACCACCAAGAAACATGGCAGCGGTCTCGGCCTCGCCACCGCGCATTCCATCGTCAAGAAGCACCTCGGGCATATCTCCGCCGAATCGACCCCGGGCCGGGGCACCACCTTCCGCATCTGGCTGCCGGCGGCCGACGGCTCCGTCGCGCCCAAGATCGTCCCCGTAAAACCGGTGCCGTTGCCGGCCGAGACGCAACGGGTCAGCATCCTGTTCATGGACGACGAGGAAAGCATCCGCCGGCTGGGCTCCACCATCCTTCGCCGCATGGGCTATAACGTCGTTGCGGTCAGCGACGGTGACGAGGCCGTGCGGGAATACGCCCTGGCCCGACTGCTCGGCCGGCCCTATGCCCTGGTCATTCTCGATCTGACGATTCCGGGCGGCATGAGCGGGCGTCAGACCCTGGAAGAATTGTTGAAGCTGGATCCCGCGGTGAAGGCGATCGTCTCCAGCGGTTATTCGAACGACCAGGTGCTTTCCAATTACCAGGCCCATGGATTCAAAGGCATGGTTTCGAAACCCTACGAGCATGCCGACCTCGCCCACACCGTGGAACGCGTGCTCAAGGGCGAACGGGCCTAGTCCTTTCTGTCAGCTCGCTGCATTTTGCAGGAGCCTGCCTGCCTGCCGGAATAGCGGGTTTAACACTGGAGCCGCAGCGACCTCGCTGCCGTGTCTTGACCGAAACCCGGCGCGGTCGCCGTAGCTCCAGCAATGGCAAAGGCAACGACCCGCTCAGGCCCTACCCTCTCGCCGAATCCGCCGCATGACGCTCAACAGCGCCAGCGCCCCGACAAACCACCCGTCGATCGCCCCACCGCCTCCACCGCCGCTTGAACCGCTCGGAGTCGGACTCGGCGTGGGGGTGGGCGTCGGTGTCGGAGCGGGTGTGCTGGTGCCGGCGGCGAGCGCGATGACCGTGGCCGAGTAGGGCGCAAAGGACGCCGAGAAGGTCGGCCCGGAAACATTCATGGTGGCACTCCCCAGGTCGACCGAACCGCTGCCACCGGGCTTCGCGGCGTTGTCCTGCGCCATGCCGTAGGTATACACACTGGCGGCCGCCGCGGGAGTGTGACCCGTCTGGGCGATGCTGGCGGTGAGCGTGTTGGCACGGTCCTTGTTGATGACCAGCAGGCGCACGGTGCCATTGGAACTTTTGGCGGCGAACACGGACAGCAAGCTGCTGTCACTGGCCGCCTTCACGACCGTGTCGCCACCGCGCGCAAAGTTCGCCAGCAGCTTCATCACGTAGTAAGTCGGGTAAGCCTCATAGTAGCTGGAGGAACCGCCGGTGGCCGGCGTCGAGAGCATGCCGTAATCGCCATAGGTCCGCCAGCCGTAGAGCGAGGAACTCATGTTTCCTGCGATGACGCCGTTGCTGCCGGTCGGGGGGCCATTGCGCACATCCCACCACATGAAGGCGTTGAATTCGGTCTGCAGCAGATTGCCGATGCTGTCCGCGAGGAAGAGGCCGTTGACGAGGCTGGTCGACTGCTTGCCCGGGTTGGAGTAGACGGAGTTGT
>JAYVZM010000273.1:0-4268 GCA_043783345.1 Verrucomicrobiota bacterium | reverse complement strand
GGCGACGTCGGGATGGTCGCCATCGAGCCGCACCGGCTGGATGGCCTTGAGCAGCTTCACCTTCTCGTCGCGCAGGGACTGGGGATCAAACGACACGGGCGGCTCCATCGCGGTGAGCGCGAGGAGCTGCATCGTGTGATTCTGGATCATGTCGCGCAGGCAGCCGCTCTGCTCATAGTAGCCGGCGCGGGAGCCGACGCCCCCGTCCTCGGCCACGGTGATTTGCACGTGGTCAATGTAGTTGCGGTTCCAAAGCGGCTCGAAGATGGAGTTGGCGAAGCGCTGGACGAGGAGGTCCTGCACCGTCTCCTTGCCGAGGTAATGGTCGATGCGGAAGACCTGGGATTCCTCGAATTCGTCCAGCAACGAGCGGTTGAGAGCCTGGGCGCTGGCCAGGTCCTTGCCGAAGGGTTTTTCGATGATGACCTTCGACTGGGTCGGCTGGCGCACGTAGCGGGCCGCGAGACCGCTGGCCCCAAGGTTCTCCAGGATGGGCGCGAAGACGGAGGGCGGCGTGGAGATGTAGAACAGCGACTGGAGCTGCTGGCCGATTTCCTTCTCAAGACCCGCGATGCGCTGGCCGAGCCGGTCGTAGGCGGCCTTTTCGTCGTAGCCGCCGCTGACATAGAGGGTGCGCGCGGCGAGCCGCGCCCAGGCTGCGGGATCCATCTCGCGTCGCGAGAATTCCTTGATGGCGCCCTCGGCCAGTTTCTGAAACTCGGCGTCCGGGATCGGCTTGCGGCCGAAGCCGATGAGGTAGAAATCGGCCGGCAGCAGGCCGTCGTGCGCCAGGTTGTAGATGGCGGGGATGAGTTTGCGGGCGGTGAGGTCGCCCGAGGCGCCGAAAATGACGACGACGGTGGGCGGCGAGCCGCGGTGTTTGCTCAGCCCGTGCAGGAACGGGTGACGGTTTTCTTCAGCCATACGCGGGGAAGTTCGGCGCGATGAAAGGCTCCGGCAAGGCTATTCAGCCGCGCCCGGTGCGAGGTGACACATTTAGTAATCCGGTTAAAATCCCGTCGACACACCCCGCCCTTCTGGCACCCCTCTCTAGAGGGGATTTTCTCGCGTCGCGTGTCTTGGGTCCCCGCTGGAGAGGGGTGGCGCGCAGCGCCGGGGTGTGGAGGAGACAGGCAATGTCGCGGCTAGAACGAGTCGCTCTGGCGCACCACCTGGTAGCCCTTGGGGAAGAGCGGCACGTTTTCGAAATGCAGCACCTGCGCGGGCAGGCGGGCGCTGAGGGTGACCTCCGCCACATCGAACCGGAAAGTGCGCGGCGGGTGCGGCAGCAGTCCGAGATAGGCCTGAACGGCACGGCGCAGCGCCCGTTTCTTGCGTTCGTCCACCGCGTAATAGCCGGACACGAGCGCGCCCTCGTCGCGGGCCTTGACCTCGACGAAGACGAGCACCTCGCCATCCTGACAGACCAGGTCGATCTCGTCGCGCTGGTCTCGGGGACTGCGCCAGTTCCGCGTCACGAGCTTGAAACCATGCCGGGATTTCAAGAAGTCGGCGGCGGCCTGTTCGCCCCGGGCGCCATCGGCGGCCCGGGCCGTGGGTGTCATCGGGCGGGAGAACTGCTGCCAGGATTTTTTTAGCCAGTCGAACATCGCAAGTTCGCCCTCGACCACGCGAAAATTTGTTCATACAAGCAAGCGCGTTTTTCAAAACTCCGCCCGCCGTTTTTCCGGGGCCGGTTTTTGGGAGCGCCCTCACCTCCCCTTTTCATGGCAACCGCTAGCAATCTCACCGGCACGCTGCGCCGGTCGCTGCTCATCAAGGTCATTTCCAAGCCGGCCCCGAGCCGCGAGGATGTGAATACCGTCATCGAACTCACCGCGAGCAAGGTCGTCGAGTCGCTGCAGGCGCAATCCATGACCCTTTACCTCGTCGAAGGCGGCGAGATCGTGTTCAAGCAGGTCTATTACTCGCCGACCCTGTGGGGCACGGACAAGGACAAGGAGATGCAGTTCAAGGAGACCACCCGGAAGCTGCTCCAGTTAAAGCTGCCCGCGGGCACCGGCAACGTCGGCAAGGTCATCCAGACGGGCGAACCGCTCTTCTTCACCGGCAAGGGCCCGGACGCCGCCTCGCTGAAAAACATGAACGTGGGCTTCGAGGTCAGCTCGATGCTCACCGTGCCGCTCAAGGCCAACATCGTCATCGGCGCCATCCAGGTGCTCAACAAGGAGCCGGCCGCGGGCACCGGCGGCCAGTTCACCACCAAGGATCTCGGCGTGCTCCTGGAGGTGGCCGAATACTCCTCGACCCTCATCCAGCGCATGCTGGATCCGAAGTTCCAGCTTACGCCGGAGGACACCGCGAAGTTCATCTCCAAGTTCACCGAGCTGCCCCTCGTCTCCTCGGCCGACGAGATCGAGGTTGACGAAAAACTGGTCGAGATCACCGGCGACGCCATTATCCGCCGCGAAAATATCTTCCCCTACAAGAAGACCGGCACCAATTCCTGCTCGGTGCTGATGACCAACCCGCTCGACTACGCCAAGCGCGAGTCGTTCCAGCAGGCGACCGAGATGACCATCGACGACGTCAAGGTCATCCCCGCCAGCCTGCTCGACGCTCTGCTGAAGAAATTCTTCAAGGAATCGACCGCGAAGAAATCCGACGCCACCGAGGTCGACATCGACGAGGTGAAGGACCTCATCGCCGGCGCCTACACCGAGGGCGGCACGGGCGAGGTCAAGGCCGCCGACCTGGAAAGCGAGGACTCCGCCCCCATCATCCAGCTCACGAACCGCATCATCGAGGACGCCTACGTCTCGGGCGCGTCCGACATCCACGTCGAGCCGATGGAAAAGGACCTGCTGGTCCGCTACCGCGTGGACGGCATGTGCTCGGAAAAGCTCCGCCTGCCCAAGCAGGTCTCCTTCGCCATGATCGCTCGCCTGAAGATCATGTGCAACCTCGACATCTCCGAGCGCCGCCTGCCGCAGGACGGCCGCATCATCTTCAAGAAATTCACCAAGAAAAACATCGATATCGATCTGCGCGTCGCCACCGGCCCGATGAACCACGGCGAGAAGGTGGTCATGCGCATCCTCGACAAGCAGAAGTCCACCCTGCCGCTCACCGCGCTCGGCTTCTCCGATGAAAACCTCGCCAAATACCGCGAGTGCGTCCGCCAGCCCTACGGCATGATTTTGCACTGCGGCCCCACCGGCTCCGGCAAGTCCATGACCCTCTACTCCGCGCTCGGCGAGGTGAACACCCCCGACGTCAATATCCAGACGGCCGAGGACCCCATCGAATACACGCTCGCCGGCATCAACCAGATGCAGATGAACAAGCAGATCGGCCTCACCTTCGAGCGCGCGCTCCGCTGCTACCTCCGCATGGATCCCGACATCATCCTCGTCGGCGAAATCCGCGACAAGGAAACCGCCCAGATCGCGTGCGAAGCGGCGCTCACCGGCCACTTGCTCGTCTCCACCCTCCACACCAACGACGCGCCGTCCACCGTCGCCCGCATGGGAGAGATGGGCATCGAACCCTTCAACATCTCCGCCGCGCTCGTCTGCGTCTGCGCCCAGCGCCTCCTCCGCCGCGTCTGCAAGAACTGCAAGGTCAAGTATGTCGCCGAGGGTCGCGAACACGAAATCCTGAGCAAGGCGCTCGCCGAAAAAGGCCCCTTCGAAATTTACAAGGCCGCGCCCGGCGGCTGCCACATCTGCGGCGGCAACGGCTACAAGGGCCGCGTCGGCATCCACGAGCTCATGGTCAACTGCGAGGAAATCGTCGAGGCCATCAACAAGGAGGTCGAGGTCGCCGACCTGAAGCGCGTCTGCATGAAGAACGGCATGAAGACGCTCCACCAGGACTCGATGCTCAAGGTCAGGATGGGCCTCACCACGATGGAAGACGCCCTCTCGAACGTGCCGGCGGACATGATCTCGGAGGAAGGGAATGCCGCCTCGGCCGCCAAGAAGCACTGAGCCCGGCCCTGAATCCATCACCCAATTGCCGGCCACTACCCCGGCCGGACAAGCAACGAAAAGGCGCGGCCCTCACCGGTCGCGTCTTTTTGTTTGCCGGGCCAAACTGGAGGCGGGACCAGTGGTCCCGCGGGTTGCCACTCCGAGGCGTATGTGGAAAGCAGGACCGGTCTCTGACCGGCCACCGTTCGCTCGGAATGCAGGTCAGAGACCTGCCCTGCCCTACCCGGCGATCCCTAACCCACCGGCACCGACGGCGCCGCCGCCCGCACCGCGTCGGCGATCGTCACCGGCAGCACCTCGGCCTCGCCCTTC
>JAYVZM010000272.1:0-4271 GCA_043783345.1 Verrucomicrobiota bacterium | reverse complement strand
GCTTGACCAGCGGCTCCAGGCGCAGGCCGATGGAATGCATGTTGCGGATGATCTGGTTGGGCGATTCCTCGAAGGAGAAGAAGAGCACGCGTTCCCCGCGCTTGCCGGCGGCCTGGGCAAAGTTGGAGGCGATGATGGTCTTGCCCGTGCCGGAGGTGCCGGTGAGCAAAATGCTGCTGCCGCGAAAAAAGCCCTGCCCGCCCAGCATCGCGTCGAGCCGGGGGATGCCGGTGGCGATCCGCTCGCTCGTCACCTGGTGATTCAGCGCCAGCGAGGTGATCGGCAGCACGCTGATGCCCTCTTCGCCGATGAGAAAGGGAAACTCGTTGGTGCCGTGCAGGGCGCCGCGATACTTCACCACCCGCAGATGCCGCGTGGCGATCTGGTCGTTGACCCGGTGATCGAGCAGGATGACGCAGTCGGACACGTATTCCTCGAGTCCGTGGCGCGTCAGCGATTCGCGTCCGCGCTCGGCCGTGATGACGGCGGTCACGCCCTTGTCCTTGAGCCAGCGGAAGAGCCGGCGCAATTCGCTGCGCAGGACGGCCTCGTTCGGCAGGCTGGCGAACAGCACTTCCAGCGTGTCGAGCACCACGCGCTTGGCGCCGATGGAATCAATCGCGTAACCGAGGCGGACGAACAGCCCCTCCAGGTCATACTCACCGCTCTCCTGAACTTCGCTGCGCTCAACGTGGACGTAATCCACCACGATTTTTTTGCGCCGGACCAGGCCCGCCAGATCAAAGCCGAGCGACGCGACGTTGGCCGTCAACTCCTTCTCCGTCTCCTCGAAGGCCATCAACACGCCCGGTTCGTCGAACTCCACCGCGCCGCGCACGAGGAACTCCGCCGCGAGCAGCGTCTTGCCGCACCCCGCGCCGCCGCAGACCAAGGTGGGCCGACCGCGCGGCAACCCGCCGCCGGTGATTTCGTCGAGCCCTTGGATGCCCGTGGGGCATTTGGGCAATAGAGCGGCCGGGGCAGTGGAATTTGAACCGTTATGTTTCATGCAGAAGCATCCTTTCTATAACACGGGCAATACCAAACAACAATGGGGCCTGACCCTGTGGGGTAATCACCCCCTTGTGTTCACTCGGTTTATGCCGGACGATGTCCCGAGGGAGGCAGAGAGATGAATTTGCCCTAGCGCGCCGGGCTTTCGCTCTGCTCCGAATACCTGCCTTGAACCGCAAGCGCGTTGCGCTTGGCGCGATGGTGCAGGGCCGCCTGCGCCGCCGGCACGGTGGCTGGAGAGCCCTGCCAAGTCTTCAGCGCCGCGTCCTGCAGGGCGCGGCCGAAGGAGAAGCTCAACTGCCAGGGCACGTCTCCTACCCGGCAGATCGCATTCAACCGCTCCGTCGCGGCGACGTCGCTCTGACCGCCCGATAAAAACACGAGGCCGGGCACCGCCGCCGGCACCGTCCGCCGCAGGCAGCGGATCGTGGCCTCGGCGATCTTGCTCGCGTCCGCCTGTCGGGGACAATCATGGCCCGGCAGGACCATGCCGGTCTTGAGCAGCATCGTCTCCAGCGCGACGCGATGATCAACCAGCGCGGCGAACACGCGATGCAACGTGGCGTTGGTGACTTCCTCGCAGCGGGCGAGGTCGTGGCCGCCGTCCATCAATACCTCCGGCTCCACGATCGGCACCAGCCCGGCTTCCTGGCTCAGGCTGGCGAAGAGGGCGAGCGTCCGGGCATTCGTTTCGACGCATGCGGCGGTCGGCAGGTGTTCGCCGATGGCAATCACGGCGCGCCATTTGGTGAAGCGCGCGCCCAGCTCGCGATAACCGGCGAGCCGTTCGCGCAGTCCATCCAGCCCCTGCGTGAATTTCTCACCGGCAAACCCGGGCAACGCCACCGTGCCTAGATCCACCTTGATGCCCGGAACGATCGCCTGTCCGGCGAGCGCCGCCGCCGCGGGGACGCCGCCAATCTGCTGGCGGATCGTTTCGTCGAACAGGATCACGCCGCTGATGAAATCACCCAGGCCCGGGGTCGTGAACAACAGCTCCCGGTAGGCCCGGCGGCTCTCCTCGGTGGAGGGAATGTTCCGCGCCTTGAACCGCTTCCCGATGGTGGGAAGACTCTCGTCGGCGGCCAGAATGCCTTTGCCCGGCGCCAGGAGCGCGGCGACGGTCGCAGCCATGGCGGTCGCAGGTGTGATCGTATCGCTCATGGGGCTCGGTGTTTTTCAACCCGGGCGATTCGCCCTATTTGGCGAACTTGGCCGGGAACTGCCTGATGATGCCGTCGCTGAGCATGTCGGCGAACATCAGCATGTGCCGGTGGCCTTCGTCATAGGATTCGAGGTCTTTCGACCAGTTCTTCGTGAGCCGGCCCGCAACTTCGCCGGTCGTGAGATCCAGGTGCTTTTGCAGCATTTTTTCCAGATCCTTCAAGGGCCAGTTGGGATTCGCTCCACTCAGGAAAGCGGCGATGTCCCTGCCGTTGGCGGACCATTTTTCCTGGGCGGCGTTCAATTGGTCCTTGTCGCCGCCCTTGGCGGCCTTGACCACTTCCGTGGCGATCATGATGTGATCGCGCAGCAAGGCGGTCAGTTTCTTGCCCGCGTCGCGGCCGTAGTAAGGCTTGATGGCATCGCCGATATCGTCCTGGTTCCTGAGCAGCCGCTGGGCGACCGCGTCCGCATCGGGGAGATCGGCCACGGCGCTGATGATGTAGTTGCGGGTGTAGGTGATGTGGTCTTCCCACAGCATCCGCATCGCCAGCTTGAGTTCGACAGCCGGTTCCATCTTGGCGGCGGCGTCCATGCCGAAAACGGGAGTGGAGAAGCCCAGCAGGGAGGCGGCGAGAATTGCGAGCAAGCGCGCGGATAGTTTCGTTTCCATCGTGATTTCGATTTGGGATTTGGCGTGATTTTTGGGGGAAGGATTCGGGATCAGGGGTGCTCGACCGCCGCCATCGCGGGCTGGCCCCAGGAGCCGGTGAAAACAAACTGACTGATGGGCTTGCGCTGTCGTGGAGCGAGGTCCCGCTCCCGCAGGCCATCCGACAATCCGGCCGTGTTCGCCTTGTAGCCGATGGCCATCGCCGTCCACGCCTCGGAGTGCTCCGGTATCCGATAAAGTTCCCGCGCCCGGTCGGGGAGGATGCCGATCATCTGGTGGACGGAGAGTCCGCGCACAGTCGCCTCCATCACCAGGTTGGCGGAGGCCAGGCCGAGGTCGTGCACGGCGGCCCGGTTTTCCTTTTTGTTTTGCGCGAATCGCAGGCTGACCACGCCGAGGACCAGCACCGGCGCGGCCTTGGCCCAGGCCTGGTTGGCGGGCACGAGACAGGAGAGGAGTCGCTCGAATTCCCCGGGAGTCTCCCGGGTCGCGACGAAATAGGACCAAGGCTGCTCATTGTAGGAGGAGGCGGCCCACCGGGCCGCTTCAAACAGCGAACTGAGATCGGCCTTCGGGACCGGTCGGTCGGTAAAGCCATAGGGGCTCCAGCGGTCGGCGATGAATTCCTGGATGGGATAATCGGGCGATGCCTGCTTGGCGGAGGTGACGGTGAGGACGGCGGCGGTCATGGGAGGGATTGGTTGGGCGGGTTGACTGATTTGTTTCGGACGCGCGGTGGAGGCCGGAAGGTTCGGCCGTCAGCAGGCTTGGAAAGATCAAGACGGACGACTCACGGCTGCCGCGGGTCGGTTTTTTTGGCGGCTAGGGCGGCTTGCCGCGTTTGATCGCGTTCCGCCGCCTCGACGCCGTCGTCCACGAGCTGCTCGGTCTCGCTGCGCCCCTCGTCATCCTCGTCTTCGCTGGGGGACTCGGGCATCTGGCGTCCGGCTGAACCGGGCACGGGATCCCAGCGTTCGGACTCCGGCGCGGCCTCAAGCACGGCCTCCTTCGGGTCGGCGGCTGGTTCAACTTCCAATTCCCGTTTCGCCTGTTCCCAATCGGTTTTGGAAACATCCAGCGCGGATCCGCCGTGGGTAAGCGCCAGGGCAACGGCCCGTTCGCGCAGCATTTTCCGGGTCACCGGGCCGGTGACGTTTTCGGGAATGGCAGCTTGGTCGGGAGAGTCTTTGTCCATGGAAAACGGTGGGTTGGCAGGTTAAATGATAGCGCGATGGAGTCGGGCGGAAGGAGGCGCCAGCGCGCGTTCAGGCGCTGGCTTGAGCGACATAGTTCTCCGCCATCTGGCGGATGTCCGCCTGGGTGAGGTTCACGGCTACTCTTGAGTCCTCGTAACTGATGCGCTCGACCGTGGCCGGCGCGATGAGGATTTCCTTGCCCGCATACCAATGGCCCGTTTCGA
>JAYVZM010000271.1:0-4275 GCA_043783345.1 Verrucomicrobiota bacterium | reverse complement strand
GATTGCCCCCTACTCGCGAGCAAGCTCGCTCCCGCCAGCAAACGGGCGCATCTCAATATTCTAAACCTGCGGCGGTCTATGACCGCCGGGAGTATCGCAGCACTTCCGACGGCGGTCATAGACCGCCGCTACAGAAAACCGAGATGCGTCCCAGAAAACCCCCGCCGCATGATTCGCTTGCTGACGCCGCCGGTGATTGTCATAAATCAGGCCGCCTCTCTTGGCGCAGTCCACTCCCCAACCCCTGATCGGCATGTCCACCTCCACCTCCTGTTCCCGTCGTGATTTCCTGAAAACCTCGCTGGCCGCGTCCTCGCTGTTCGTGCTGCCGCGCTTCGCCATCGGGCAGGAGGGTCCCGCGCCCGGGCGCAAGCTCAACCTCGCCTTCATCGGCGCCGGCGGCATCGCCGAGATGGCCTTCACCGGCTGCGAGGGCGAGAATTTTGTCGCGCTGTGCGACGTCGACGACGCCCGCGCCGCCGAGGCGTATGCGAAATACCCCGATGCGAAACGCTTCAAGGATTTCCGCGTCATGCTCGACCGGATGCACCGCGAAATCGACGCGGTCGTGGTGTCGACGCCGGACCACATTCATTTTTCCGCCGCCTATCTGGCGATGCAGCACGGCAAGCACGTGTTCGTGCAGAAGCCGCTCACGCATGACATCTGGCAGGCCCGCACGCTGCGCCGCGCCGCCACGCATTTCAAGGTCATCACGCAGATGGGCAACCAGGGCCACGCCACCGAGGGCATCCGTTACGTGAAGGAGTGGTATGAGGCCGGCGTGCTCGGCGAGGTGCGCGAGGTCCACGCCTGGTTCGGCGGGCCGGATTTCGTCGAAGCCCCTTATTTCCGCATTCCGCCTTCCTTCCCGCCGCCGCCGGCCCCGGTGCCGGCGACCCTCGACTGGGATCTCTGGCTCGGGCCGGTGAAGAAGCGGCCCTACAGTCCCGCCTACGCCCCGCTCATCTGGCGCGGCTTCTGGGATTTCGGCTGCGGCGAACTCGGCGACTGGGCCTGCCACACGCTCGACGCGCCCTTCTGGGCCCTCGACCTCGACGCGCCCACGCGGGTCTCCGTGGTCAACCTCGAGCCAATCCACGAAAGCTTCGTGCCGCGCTCCTCGCATCTCAAATTCGAGTTCCCTGCCCGCGGGCCCAAGCCGCCCGTCACCCTGCACTGGTATGATGGCGGCCAGCATCCCCCGGCCCCGCTCGACTGGGATCGCCAAAAGGAATTCCCCACGAGTGGCATGCTCATGGTGGGGGACAAAACCACCCTCATGACCGAAGGCCGCCCCGACAGCCCGCGCCTGCTGCCCGACGCCCGGTGGGACGAGTTCCGCCGCAAACCGCCGGAGAAAAAAATCTCGCGCATCAAGGGCGGGCCGTTCCAGGAATGGATCCGCGCCATCAAGGGCGAAGGTCCCCTGCCCGGCTCCAATTTCGACTACGCCGCCCGGCTCACGGAAATGTCCCTCGTCGGCGTGATGGCGCAGCGCACGAACAAGGACATCGAATGGGACGCCGCCAACATGCGGGTGAGCAACCACGAGGGCTTCGAGCACATCGTCCGCCAGCCCGCCCGCCGGGGCTGGGACTTCGGCCAGGAAGTGTGGCGCACCTGAACGGGTCTTGCGGAACTGCGGGAGCGGCTTTATGCCGCGATTCCGGCCAACCTTCGCCGCACGATTATCCTTCGCGGGCGCCGGTGTTTCGGGTTGGTTTTTACCGGAGAGCCCGGCAAGGATGGGTGCGCGTCCATGCCCACCGAGCCCGTCGAACTGATCATCAGCTCCTTTGAACTCAGCCTCCTGCTGGCGGGCGCATACCTGCTTTTCCGGCTGCTCGCGGATCCCGCGAAACGAACCCGCTGGCTCGGGCCCCGGCCGCTGCCGTTCTGGCCGGTCACCATTCCGGAGTTCGCCATCTTCGTCTTCCTCATCCTGGGTAGCGGTGTGTTTTTCCAGATCGCCCTCCAGCTGCTGCTGGAAGGCCCGGTCGCCCGCGCGCCGGACTCCCAGGCTTTGCAGGTCTGCCTCAACGGCCTCGCGCTCGACGGCGGCGGCCTCGTCGGCTGGCTGCTCTTCCGTTACATGCAGAAGACCTGGCAGGTCGACGCCGGCCTCCAGCCCGCGCCGGCATCCGCCTCATCCACCCCGCCGCTCCCGTGGGGCAAGGTCTGGCTCTATGCCGGCGGCACCCTGCTGATGACGATGCCCGTTTTGATCCTCGTCAACTTGGGCTGGCTTTCCCTGCTGAAAAAACTGGGGCTGCCCGACGAACCGCAGCCACTCCTGGCGATCTTCACCAATACCCGGTCGCCCTTCGTCGTGGCCGCGCTGCTGATCGTGGCGTGCGGGCTGGCCCCGCTGTATGAGGAGCTGCTCCTCCGCGCCGGCCTCTATCGTTTCTGCCGGCAGCGGTTGGGCCGCAACTGGGCGCTGCTGCTCAGCGGCTGTCTGTTCGGGGCGATGCACCTGAACGTGGCGAGCTTCCTGCCGCTCTCGCTTTTCGGCGTCGTGCTGGCCCTGGCCTACGAAACGACCGGCTCGATCCGCGTGGCGGTCGTCGCCCATGGCTTGTTCAATCTGAACACCGTCTTCCTTTTGCTTTCCGGCTTGCCGCAGTAGCCATGACACCCTTCACCGCTCAACGCTCCCGGTCCGTCGCCAGCCACGGCGAACGGCGGCTGATCACCGCGATCCGCCGCTGGCTGGGACGCGCGTCGCCCCGGTCGCCGTTCGGCATCGGCGACGATTGCGCCGTGCTTCCGCCCAGCCGGCGCGCGCAGCTGGTCACCACCGATCCCGTGATCTACGGGCAGCATTTCGACGCCACCGTGCCGCCCCGCGCCGCGGGGGCCAAGCTGCTCAAGCGCAACCTGAGCGACATCGCCGCGATGGGCGGCAAACCCGTGGCCGCGGTCATCTCGCTCGCGCTCGCGCCCGATACCCGCCTCGCCTGGCTGCGCGATTTCTACCTCGGCCTCGCCGCCTGCGCCCGGCGCCACCGCGTGAAGATCGTCGGCGGCGACCTCACGCAGGGACCCGCGGGATTTTTCGGCGCGTTCCTGACCCTGCACGGCGAGGCGACTGGCCGGCGCATAGTTTCGCGCGCCGGCGCGCGGCCGGGCGACCGCATCTACGTCACGGGCTCGCTGGGCGGCAGCCTGCTCGGACATCACTACCGTTTCACCCCCCGGCTCGCCGAGGGCGCGTGGCTGGCGCGCCGGGCGGAAGTCCGGGCGATGATGGACGTGAGCGACGGTCTCGCCAAGGATCTCGACGCCCTCACCCCGGCCGGCCTCGCCCCTGCGCTGTGCGCACCGGCCATTCCCATCAGCGCGGCCGCGCGACGCATGGCTCTGCGCACCAGGCGAAGCGCGCTCGCCCACGCCTTGGGCGATGGCGAGGACTATGAGCTGCTGATCGTGGTCCGCGCGCGGGCGGATCGGCTCGAGGATGACTGGAAGAAGCGCTTCCCGCGCGTGCGGTTGTCGCACATCGGGACGTTCGTCCGAAAAAATCGGCTGCCCGCCGGCGCGCTCCGGCTCGAAGATTACCACGGCTATGAGCATCTGCGGTGAAGGGCACAATCAATGATGGCCAAAAAAAGGCACGAAAATTACTTCGCCCTGCCAGCAGAAATTTTCCGCGCGCCTATAGGCGCCTTGGCAGCTTGATTTGCACCCTGACCATTTTGTGACTTTTTGCGGCCAATCCCCCCTGACTTCTTCCTGTTTCCTCCTGTTCAATCCATCCGTGCCCATCCGTGAAATCCGTGGTTAGAACATCCCCTCTCCTCTCCGGTTCGTCATGACCATTGTTGAAAGACTCAAGCAGGGCGTGACCACCGATTCGGCAGAGGCGACTCGCGCGCTCGCGGCCGACCTGGCCGGCACCCTGCCCATCGACGTCACCCTCGCCCTCCACGGCGACTTGGGCGTGGGCAAGACCACTTTTGTGCAGGGGCTGGCGCAGGGACTGGGCGTGGCGGAGCACGTGACGAGCCCGACGTTCGCCATCTACTCGGTTTATCAGGGCAAGGAACGGCGGCTGGTCCATCTCGACGCCTACCGGCTGGAGAGCGAGCGACAGATCGAATCGCTGCTCCTCGACGAATTTTTGATCAGTCCCTGGTGTCTCGCCATCGAATGGCCCGAGAAAATCACCCCGGTGCTGCCGGCCGAGGCGTGGCACTTCACGCTGTCGATCGTGAACGGAGAGAAACATACCATCCGGCTGCTGTAGCGGCGGTCTATGACCGCCGAATG
>JAYVZM010000270.1:0-4287 GCA_043783345.1 Verrucomicrobiota bacterium | reverse complement strand
GGCGATCTACAACCACCGGGAGCTGAAAGCCAAGCTGGCGGCGGCGGGTTATCCGTTCCAGACCAACTGCGATACCGAGGTGCTGCTTGCCGCCTACTCCCAGTATGGCGAGGCCTGTCTGACTCAGCTCCGCGGGATGTTTGCCTTTGCCGTGTGGGACGCCCAAGAGCGCACGCTTTTTGCCGCTCGCGATCCGCTCGGCATCAAGCCGTTCTACTATGCGGAACTGGCAGGTGACACCTTCGTTTTCGCCTCGGAACTGAACGCCCTGCTTTCGAGCGGGCTGATGGCGCGCGAGATCGATCCGGTCGCGGTAGGCGATTATCTGGCGTGGTTCGCGGTGCCCGCACCCCGCACTATCTATCGCGGGATCGCCAACCTGCCCCCGGGACACGCGGTCAGGGTGGACGCCACCGGCCGCTGCCATGTCCGATCCTGGTGGCGGTTGCCCGAATCGAAACCGCATCAAGGGCCGATGCAGTATGGGGAATTTGTGCAGAGCGTGCGGGGACAATTGGAGGACACGATCCGGGCCCACCAAGTGGCCGACGTGCCGGTCGGGGCGTTTCTTTCCGGCGGCCTGGACTCGACGGCCGTGGTCGCCCTGATGTCCGCCACCGGCGCCGGCCGGCTGAAGACCTTTTCCCTGATCTTCAATGAAACGGAATATTCCGAGCAGTCCTCGGCCCGGCTCGCGGCCCAAGCCTTTGGCACCCACCACCACGAAGAGATCCTGACAGGCCGTCAGGTAGCTCAGGACATCCCGCGAATCATCGAATCCTTCGATCAGCCGACGGGCGATGGAATCAACACCTATTACATCAGCCGGGCCGCCCATGCCGGGGGAGTGAAGGTGGCGCTGTCCGGTCTCGGGGGCGACGAGCTGTTTGGCGGCTATCCCTCCTTCCGCGACATGCCCCGGTTCGCGCGTTACATTCCGCGCTGGCGGCAATTGCCGACAGGCTTGCGTCTGCGAATCGTGAGTCAGCTCCGGAAACGCGGGGCCCGCGCACGCAAGCTGGCGGACTTCCTCGATTATGCGCGCGACCTGCACGAGCTATGCTCGCTTCGCCGGCGGGTGCTTTCGGAGGCTGGCCGGCTGGCGCTGCTCGCGCCCGAAGCGGCCCGGCTCGCCCAGCGCCAGGGGCCGAACCACCCGATGCTGGACGATTTCGTGTTCGAGCTGATGGGCGCCGATCCGTTCCAGATCTGCAGCGCATGGGAGATGCGCACCTACATGGCCGACGTGCTGCTGCGCGACAGCGACGTGTTCAGCATGGCCAGCTCGCTTGAGCTGCGCGTGCCGTTCGTGGACCGCGTGTTCGTCGAGTGGTGGTGGAACCAGCCCCGCGGGTTCAAGTTCAACCCGGCCCGGCCGAAGTCCGCCCTGGCAGATGCCGTGGCGGACCTCGTGCCGGCGGCCATCCGCACCCGTCGCAAGCAGGGTTTTGGGCTGCCGTATCCCATCTGGATGCGGGCCGACCTTAAGCCTTTCCTAGAGGAAACCTTTTCCGCCGCGTCGTTGCAGAACTGCCCGTGGCTTGACGCGGCTGCGGTCCAGAGTGAATGGCGGAATTTTGCCGACGGTCGCGACCAGCATAACTGGACCCGGGTCTGGACTCTGGCGGTGTTGATCACCTTTGCCAATCGGCCGGCGTCGCCATGAGGACCCTCCTCATCGTGCCGGACCTGTTCCATGCCGAGGGAGGCATCGCGCGCATCATGCGGCTTTACCTGAAAGCGGTGGGCGAACTGTCGGCTCCGGGTGATAAGGTCCGCTATGTGGCGCTGATCGATCAGGGCGATACCATGGCGCGGGCCCGGGCTGTGGCCGGCGAGCGCCTCGCGGGGCTCGACAACTGTTCGCGCCGCAAGTGGCTTTTCTTCCTCACCGTGCTCTGGCGCGGTCAAAAAACCGACCGCATCATCTGCGGCCACCTGCATCATCTTATTCTTGCCCGCTTCGCCGCGATTCTGCGGCCCGGTCTGAAATACTTTCTGGTCGCGCACGGCATCGAGGTCTGGCGGCCCTACACCCTGTTGGAGCGTGCCGGTTTGCGAGCCGCCGACCGCATCTTCTGCGTCAGTGAATATACGCGGCGCCAGATGCTGCGGTTTGCGCCGTTCCTTGATCCGGCGCGCCTGGTGGTCGTCCCCAACACCTTTGATCCGGACTTTCGGGAGCGGGTCGTGCCGGAAGACGGGGAGTTGCCGGATAAAACTTATTCGTTGTCGGAGGATGTTGTCGGGAACGCTAGCCAGCAACCGACGACCAGTAGCCATAACGCCGAGGCCGGCGGGCCCTCGCCGCGCATCCTGGTCGTCTCGCGGCTGGTCTCCACCGATCCCTACAAGGGAGTGGATACCATGATTGAGGCGATGCCCGAAGTGCTGCGCCAGTTTCCGACCGCGCAACTGCGCATCGTCGGCGGAGGCGACGACCGGCCGCGTTTGGAGGGGATCGCCACCACACTCGGGCTTGGCCGCGCGGTGCATTTCAACGGGATCATTGATGATGCGGTTTTGCGGCAGGAATACCTGGCCTGCGATCTTTTCGCCCTGCCGAGCCGCAAGGAGGGCTTCGGCCTGGTCTACCTCGAGGCGATGACCTACGGGAAACCCTGCCTTGCGGCCCGCGCGGGGGGAGCGCCGGAAGTCGTGACGCCCGACGTTGGCGTGCTGGTGGAATACGGAAATGTGCATCAGATCGCCACGAGTGTGGCGGACCTGATGTCCCATCGCCGCGATCCCGCCCGCGCCCGGAAGCGCGCCGCTGAGTTTTCGTTCCCGGTGTTCGCGGAACGCGTCATCCGTATGCTCCAATCAAACTCATGAATATCGATGCCCAACCCGCCGCGCGGCGGCTGCTGATCAACCTCGGTTGCGGCCCGGCCGCCCGGCCGACCTGTTGGATGGATTGCGACGGAAGCTGGAACGTGCTCGCTTCGCGCGCGCCGCTCGGATCGTGGGCGCGCGGGCTGCTGGGACAACGGAACGGCGCGTTTCCTCCGCACGTTCGCTACGTCGACGTGACCCGCCGGCTGCCGTTTGCGGAGAGCACCGCGGACGCGGTTTATTTCTCCCACCTGCTGGAGCACCTTTACCACGATGATGGCCAGCGACTGCTGCGGGAGTCGTGGCGGATTCTGAAGCCCGATGGCGTGATTCGCGTCGTGGTGCCGGATACCGAGCATCACATGGAGAGCTACCGCGCGGAAAAATCCCGGGGCGAGGAGGGCGCCTGCCTGCGACTGAACGAGCGGTTGATGTATCGTCCGCTCACCTCCCGGCGCAGTTTGGTGGCCCGGGCCTACACCGCGCTGACGGACTTTCACAGCCACAAGTTCATGTATGATCGCCCCTACCTTGCGAGCTGTCTGCGGGCCGCCGGCTTCACGGACGTGTCCGAGCGACAGTTCCGCGAGTCGCGGATCGCGGAGGTCACCGAGGTGGAAAACGAGGGGCGGGTGGGGGACGGCGCCGGATTCGCCATCGAGGCGGTAAAGCCGGCGAAGGACGCCAATCCATGCTGAAACGGCGACTCGCGGCAAACCTAGGGGCCAACGCGTTTGCCCAAGTGGTAAATGTCGTGGCGCAGCTTGTCTCTGTGCCGGTGTTCCTGGCTTTTTGGCCCAAGGAGCGCTACGGCGAATGGCTGCTGCTCTACTCGATCCCGTCTTACCTCACGTTGGCGGAAGGCGGGTTTTCCTCCGTGGCGGCGAACGAGGTGTCGATGCTGGTGGTGGACGGCAAAGTCGCGGAGGCACGGCGGGCGCTGCATACGGCATTCGGCTACCTGCTCGCAATGTCCGGCGGCCTGCTGGCGATGTCGGGGCTGCTTGCTTTTTCGTGTCCTTGGAAATCGTGGCTGCAGCTCAGTGCGGATGCGACCGAGGTGTCGTGGAGCATCCTGCTCCTCGCCGCCTATGTCGTCATCGGCCTGGCCACATCGATCAGCGGGGCGGTTTATCGCGCCGCTTATCAGCCGGCGCGCAATCTTTCGCTCAGCACCGTCGGCCGGTTGGCCGAGTTGATCGCAATGCTTGTGGCGCTGCTGGTTTCGAAATCTTTTGTGACGGTCGCGGCGGCGTTGTTGCTGGCGCGCACCGCGCTCGCCGCCGTCTTGTTCTGGGATGGAGGACGCCTGCAGACCGACTTGAGGTTGGGGCTGTCCGCGTTTTCGTGGCCTGAATTCCGCCGCAGCGTTCGTCCGTCTTTGCTGTTCATGGTGTTTCCGCTCGGGAACGCGCTTTACTTCCAGGGCCTGACGATGCTGGTGGGCGTGAA
>JAYVZM010000269.1:0-4297 GCA_043783345.1 Verrucomicrobiota bacterium | reverse complement strand
GATCGGTCATGATGATGAATGTGGTCTGCTCGCGCAGTCCGGCTTTCTCGACCGCTTCAACAACCTGCCCCACCAGGCGGTCGGCGTAGGCGAAAGCCGCATAGCTGGCCTCCGAGCCCGGACCGTAATGGTGGTTCACCGAGTCGGTCGTGAGTGGATGCACGAGCAGAAGATTGGGCTGGTGACGGGCGATCATGAAACACGCGGCGTCAGTCCACATCTGGTCGTGCCAGACCAGAGACTTGCGCCCCGGCTTGTGTTGCATCCAGTCGATCTGCGCGGCGGTCATCACACCGGCCGCAATCATCTCCCGCTCCACTTTCCCATCGACGCTTGGAATTTCGGGAAAGCTCCAGTCGATGGTCTTCGCGCGCGTGATGGCCACCCAGTCGGATTCGGCGGTGGTCAGGCCGGCGTCGTGGGCGATGTCGTAGAGCGTCGGCACGAGAACGAAACCGTCCTTGTCCACCCACTGCTCGGTGAAGGGAGGCTTGTTGGGTCCCTGGCGGAAAACCTGGGCGTTGAAAAAGACCCCATGATAGCGGGGCGTCCGACTGGTGATCATCGAGGTGTGGCTGCTCCAGGTGCTGGCGGGGGTCGTGACGGTCATGGCATCAGCCGCCGCGCCTTCCGCCGCGAGCTTGCGCAGGTTGGGCACCGGCAGGTCGGCCTGGTGCCAAAGGTAGGCGGGAAAGCCGTCGATGCTGAAAACGACCACATGACGGTCAGGATGGGCGGCCAGGCCCGTGAGAGCGGCAAACAAGGCAAGGAGGATGGCGGCGGATTTCATGAGGGAATGGTTGCGACCGGGATCGGCCCGGTCACGGCGGTGCGCCGGCGCGAGTAGCCCCGCAGGCCGAAACCGACACCGAGCGGAATCAAGGCGCAGGCCAGGATGCTGATACGATCGGTCAGGGTGTTGGGAATGAGCACGAGCAGCACGATGAAGGCGCCGTAAAGGCAGGCGATGCGGCCGAGCAGCCCCGCCTGCTGGGCGGTGTTGTCGCCCCCGACCTCCTTGTCGAAATCCACCGGCGTCTCCATCCGCCGGAAGAACTCCGCGCTGTCGCGCTCGTAGTCCGAGCCGGCCGGCTCGCGATAGAAAAACCTCGTGCACCAGAAAAATAGCATGATGAGCGGGACGCCGACCATGTTGGTCATCACAAACCGGTTCGTGATCGCATAGTGGTAAACCGATTCGCCCGTCAGGGGCGCCACCCACGCCCGCCCCACGGCGGTCGGCAGCACATCGTAGAGCAGGACGGTGACCAGGATGCCGAACAGCGACGTGCCCCACCCGGCCCAGCGCGGGACCTTCTTGACGAGCATCCCGAGGAACATGGGGATGCTCAGCGGCAGGCCGAGGTAGGCGTTGAGGTAGAGGAACGCATCGAACAGCGAGATTTTAGACCCCATGACCACCGACATGGCGAGCGCCACGATCAGCGCGCCAAAGACCACCGTGGAAATCTCGCCGGCCAGGAGGAGTTCGCGGTCGCCGGCGTGCTTCCGGACGAGCGGCTGGTAGAAGTTCTTCACGAAGAAACCCGCGTTCTTGTTCAGGGCCACGTCCATACTGGCGATCGTGGCGGAGAACATGGCGGCGATCATCAGTCCGATCATGCCTTGCGGCAGCACCGCGAGGCACACGGCAATGTAGGACGCCTCGCTCGGGTTGTTCATCAGTTTCTGCTCCAGCAGGTGCGGCGCGAGCGTGAAGGCCGCCAGGGGCGGGATGAACCAGAACACGGGCATGATCAGGTAGCCAAAAAGCGGCACGAGGGCCGAGCGCCGGGCATGGTTCGAATCCTTGGCCGGGATGTATTTCGCCGCCCGCTGGATGTCGTTGCGGTCATAGACGGCGCTGAACAACGCCGTGACCATGTAAAGCCAGTCGTAGGGGATCGAGCCGGCCGGCCGCAGCACCTGCCAATGACCGGGCGGTATCTGGTCGATGAAGGCACCGATGCCGCCGATCTTGATCAGCGTCAGCACGCCCACCACGATCGTGATGCTCATGAGCACGAGCAGCTGGATGAAATCGCTCGCCGCCACCGCCCAGTTGCCCCCGACCAGTGCGATCACGACGACCACGACGCCGGTGACCAGGATCACCGGCACCGGCGGAAAGTTGAAGGCGGTCGACAGGATGATGGAAAGGCCGATGAGCCAGACGGCGGCAAACCCGAGCGAGCGGACGAAACCGATCCAGGTGAAGAACTGCTCGTTGAAACGGCCGAAGCGCAGGCGCAGCGCATCCATCGCGGTCACCATCCGCAGCTGCCGGAAGCGCGGCGCAAACCAGCCGTAGGAGATGCAAAACCCGAGCACGTCCGTGCAATAGACGCCGAAGATCAGCAACCCGTAGGTGTAGGCGATGCCCGCGGCGCCCGTGAACGTCCAGCAGCTGAAGTTCGAGATGAACGAACTGGCGCCCAGCAGCCACCAGGTCTGGCGATAGCCGCCGGCGAAGTAGTCCTTGGTGCCCTTGTTGAAGCGCCGGAAAATCCAGCCCATCGAGGCGAGAAAAACCAGGTAGGCCCCGAGAATCGCCAGGTCGTAGCCGGAGACCCGGGACGACAACACCGCCAGGGGCAGCACGGGAAAAACCGGAACGTTCAACATGGGGCGGGATTACGAGCGGGGCAAGGAGCGGCGCTATGCGGAGAATTAAGCGATGCGGGAACGACGAGAGCTAGAAGATAAAAGGCGGCGCGGCCCGCGCCGACGCCGCCTTGATGGTGATTGGTCCATACGCCGGTCCGGGACCCGGGGCCGTTCGCACGCCCGGGTGCGACCGAGGTGATAGGTTCAATCAGAACGTGAGAGTGACCCGGCCCTTGACGATGAAGCCGTCATCCCGGGTGACATCGTTGATCTTGTTGGTGATGTTCTGGAGGTTGATCTGGAACGTCGTCGGGATGTTCCAGAACTTCGTGGCATAACCGGCAAAGGCATCGAACTTGGTCTCGGCCGGAACATAGATGTCGTAGTCGAAATTATCTGACAGGAGATACCTCCCGGTGTAACGGACGGCGCCGCCGACATACGAGCCCTTGAGCGAGCCGCTGGTGAAGTTATACTTGGCCACCAGATTGGTGCTGAATTTCGGCGCCTTGGCCAGGCGATGCTTGAACTCCTTGTCGTAAAGCCGGGCGTTGTTCTCCGTCACGCCGATGTTCGTGATGTTGATCGAAGGATCGGACAGCGTCTTGGCCTCCGCCATGTAGGTGAAGTTGCCGAGGAACTGCAGGTTGTTGGTCGGGGTGTAGACCAGGTCGCCGTCGATGCCGCTGGTCCGCTGCAGGCCGCCGTTCAGGTTCCATCGGACATTGTTGTTCGGATCGAGGTCGTTGTTGCGGGGATCGCTGTTGTTCTTCGCAATATCGCTCGCGGCGACACCGTCGCGCTCGATCCGGAAGTAGGAAATCGTGCCCGTGATCCTGTCGTCGAGCAGGGTGAGCTTGGCGCCCGCCTCGATGCCCTTGCCGGTTTCGGGCCCGAGGGGGAAGCCTTCGCCCGGCACCGGCAGTCCGCTGCCGAGAAAATTGACCGTGAAACCCTGGGAGAAAACGAAGTCGGTGTTGTAGGAGCCGAACAGGTAAAGTCCGGGGCGGACTTCCCCGATGACGCCGAAGGTCTTGGTCAGCTGGCTGTCGCCGGTGGCGGTGGTCCCGGACGTCGTCAGCTTCACGCTGCGCACCCCCGCCAGGATGTTGAGCTTGTTGTTGAAGGCCGTGGCGCGATAGCTCGCATACCAGTCCTGATACTCGTTGGGCTTGGCTTGGGGCACCACGATGGCGCTCGCGATCGTCGTGGACAGCGGGTAGAGTTCCTGGGTCCACGGATAATAGAACTGGGTGGTCGCCACGCCCGTCGTGGTGGTGCCGTCCGGCTTGGTCCGGGTCGGGGCCCGGGTCGCGTCGATCGTGGCGCTGCCGCTGCGGGACTTGTCGCGCCGCAGCTCGACGCCAGCGATGATGCGGTTCCGGATCTGCCCGAGCTTGAATTCCTGCGACACGTCGAGCTGTTGCGCGTCGCTGTCGGCGATGCGCCGCCGGCTGTCGGCGCCGATGGTGAGCGAGGGGAAGTGCCCCTGCGCATCCAGCGGGCCGGAGTTGTAGCCGAGAAGCTGGCGCGCGAAGTTCTGCCGGTTGGCGTTGTGCACCCAATGATACTGGAGCGACGTGTGCTCGAAGGGCGTGAACGTCACGCTGGCGTCGGCGAGATAGTTCGTGCCGTCATCATTGGAGTCGGGACCGGCCGCGATGAACTTGTCGCCCTGGGGCGAGATGGC
>JAYVZM010000268.1:0-10707 GCA_043783345.1 Verrucomicrobiota bacterium | reverse complement strand
GCCAAGGCCGAGGAGGCGGCCGCCCTCGCCGGCGGCTGGGCCCTGAGCATGGCCGGCCTGCCCGAGGCCGTCGCCCATTCCGACATCATCGCCAGTTCCACGTCCTCGCCGGATTTCATTCTCACCCGCGAGATGGTCGCCGCCGGCATGAAGCGCCGGCCGGCCCGGCCGCTGTTCCTCATCGACCTCGCCCTGCCGCGCGATGTCGACCCGGCCGCGGCCCAGCTGTCGAACGTGTTCCTCTACAACCTCGACGACCTCGCCAAGATCGCCGAGGGGAATCTGGCGCAGCGCGAAGCCGAGGTGGCCAAGTGCCGCGCGATCCTCGCCGAGCGCACCGCGGCGCTCTGGCCGGCGGTCGCGCATTCGCTGAACAGCCACGGCTGATTTGTGGAGGCGGGGTGCCCTCACCCCGCTGGGCGTCATGCACCCCAGCCGTTCAGCAAGCAACCGTTGCTGTTTATCACGACATGCACGGCAGGTCGGAAGCCGCTGTTGGCCGCGATTGAGACGAAGACCATCCTTGAGGAAGTGTGGACCAAGTCAGCCGCGATCGACGGTTGGTTTGTGGGGCACTTTTTGCTCATGCCGGATCACGTGCATTTATTCGCCCTGCCCACGCTTGAGGCCAAGCCCCTCACCGCTTGGATGAAGAGCTGGAAATCCATTTCTTCCCGCCGAATCGTCGTGGCATGCGATGCCACATCGCCGATCTGGCAAGCTGACTATTTCGATCACTGTGTGCGTTCGCCTGCTGCCTATCGCGAGAAATGGGAATACGTGCAGAACCACCCAGTTCGGCAGGGTCTTTCTCTATACAGCGCCGACTGGCCATATCAAGGGACGTTGCATGATTTGCACGCCAGCCTCGCGGGGTGAGGGCACCCCGCTTCCATTCGCCATTCCTCGTTTCACGCCCGCTGCGCGCGGAGGTGGGCCTGGCCGCGTTCCAGCGCCGTCTTCAATTCCGCCGGCCTGATGGGTTTGCTGAGGTAGTCATCCATCCCCGCGGCCAGGCAGACCTCGCGGGCGCCCTCCATGGCATTGGCCGTGAGGGCGATGATCCACGGCCGGTTCCGGGGGTCGGACGGGAGCAGCCGGAGCTGGCGCGCCGCCTCCAGCCCGTCCATCTCGGGCATCTGCACGTCCAGAAGAATGATGTCGTAAGCCTGCCGTTGCATGGCTTCGAGCACCTCAAGGCCGTTGGCCGCCAGATCGGCCCGATAGCCGAGGTTGCTCAGCATGTAGAGCGCGACTTTCTGATTCACCACGTTGTCCTCGGCGAGGAGGAGACGATCGGGATGCTGCACGCCGGCCGCGGCAAACGGATGCATCGAAGCCACCACGCGTTTGGTCACCACTCCGCCGCGGCCGTGCCAGAAGATATGGACGAGCACATCGAGCAGCAGGGACGGCTTGACGGGCTTGGTGAGATTGGCGGCGAACAGCCCGGCGGGATCCTCCTGCTTCCCCAGCGAGGAAAGCAGCACGAGGGGCAGTTGCTCCTTCGGGCGGAGCCGGCGGATTTCCGCCGCGAGCATCAACCCGTCCATGTCGGGCATCTGCATGTCCAGGACGGCGACGTCGAATTTCTCGCCGGCGCGCAGCAGGGCGAGGGCTTCGGCCGGCGTCTCGACGGCGTGCGGCGTCATGCCCCAGTTGCGGGCCAGGTCGCAGAGGATGCGACGGTTGGTCGCGTTGTCGTCGACCGCCAGCAGGCGGCGGCCCTCCACGCTGGCCTTGCTGCCGCCGGCATAGAGGCGCGGCTTGCTCGCAACCGGCTCGACCTTGATGGTGAAATTGAAGGTCGAGCCGCGGCCCGGCTCGCTCTCCACCCACATCCGTCCGCCCATCATCTCCGCCAGCCGCCGGCTGATCACCAGCCCGAGGCCGGTGCCGCCAAACCGGCGCGTCGTGGAGGCATCCACCTGGCTGAAGGACTGGAAGAGACGTTCCATCGCCTCCGTCGGGATGCCGATGCCGGTGTCGGTCACGCTGAATTGCAGTTCGACCGAGTCGGCGGTCGACGCCAGGGGCCGCAACGAAAGCAGCACCTCGCCCTGCGCGGTGAACTTGAGGGCGTTGCCCAGCAGGTTGACGAGGATCTGCCGCAGCCGGGTCGGGTCGCCGCGGACGGTGCCCGGCGTGCCGTCGCCGATCTCGTAAAGGAAGTCGAGCTGCTTCTCCGCCGCCCGGACCGCCATCAAATCGAGCGTGCCCTCGACGCATTCGGGCAGCGAGAACTCGGTCTTCTCCAGCTCGAGGCGGCCCGACTCGATCTTGGAGAAATCGAGGATGTCGTTGATGATGGTAAGCAGGGCGTCGCCGCTCACCCGGATGGTCTCGGTGTAATCCTTCTGTTCGGGCGTGAGCTTGGAGTCGAGCAGCAGGCTGGTCATGCCGATGACCCCGTTCATCGGGGTGCGGATCTCATGGCTCATCATGGCGAGGAACTGGCTCTTGGCCAGGTTGGCCCGCTCGGCGGCCACCTTGGCGGCGTGCAATTCCTCCTGCACGCGCTTGAGCTCGGTGATGTCGACCAGGGCGTTCAGCTCCTGGTCCGGCTTGCCGTCGGTTCCCTTGAAAACACGGCGCGACAGCCGCACCCACACTGTCGCGCCGTTCACGTGGACGTAGCGTTTGTCGAGACTGAACCGGTCGATCTCGCCGCTGCGCAGCTGCCGCACCAACTCCTGCTGGCGGACCGCGTCCTCCGGATGGGTGCGCCGCAGGAAGATGTCCGGCTGCGCCTTCGCCTGCTCGAGCGTGACATCGGTCAGGCGCACATGCTCGCTGTTGACCAGTCGGGTGTCGTCCTCCCGGCCCGTGATCGCCCACGACAGGCCGACCGGCACGAACTCGAAAATGAAACGGAATTGCGCCTCCTTGAGCGCAAGTTTCTCCTCCGCTGTCTTTCGTGCGGTGATATCACGCGTGATGCCGCAGGTGCCGATGATCTGTCCCTTGCTGTCCCGCAGCGGCAATTTCGTGGTTATCGCCCAGTTCACGGAACCGTCGGGCCAGGTTTCCTTTTCCTCGATGTCGGTCAGGGGCTGACCGGTGCGCACGATCTCCTGTTCATCGACCAGGGCTTGGTGGGCGTGTTCCGTGGAAAAGAAATCCGCGTCCGTCTTGCCGGTGAGCTGGGCGGGGGCACTCAGGCCAAATTGCCGGACCATGGCGTGATTCACCCGCAGGAAGCGGCTGCTGGTGTCCTTGAAATAAACCTTGTCGGGAAGATTATCCATCAAAGCCTGCATCAGGGATTGTTCCTGCCGCAAGGCCTCTTCCGCCCGCTTGCTTTCGGTGATGTCGGATCCCAACACCATGTAGCCGGAGAGGCCGCCCTGCGCGTCGCGCAAGGGTTGCGCCTCGAGTTGCATCAGGTATTTCCCGCCATTCCGGGCGTAGGCGAGCAGCTCACCCTTGTAGGCCTGGCCGGCCCGGGTGGCCTGGTCCAGCGTGTTCAGCGCGGCAAGGTCGGTCTCCGGTCCGGACAGCACCTCGCGGGGCCGGCGGCCTTTGAGGTCGACCAGCGCGTAGCCGAACAAGCGCGTGAAACTCCCGTTGATCCACTCGATCCGCCACTGTGGGTCCGCGATGATCACCACGCTGTGGGTGTGCGCCGCGACCAGGGCCAGCCGCCGGGACTCGACCTCGGCGCGCCGCAGATCGGCGGTCAGATTTTCGGCCAGCCGGAGAGCGCGGGTGCGGGCATGGACGATGGTCCACGTAAAGCCGGCCCCAAGAATACTCACCCCAATCCCGCTGACGAGCAGGACCCGGGGCAATTGCTGCTCCTGCACCTCTGCCCGCACCATCCACCAAATGGCCAACGTCAATGTCAGGGAACCCGCCAGCACCAACCATGGAATCCAACGACTGCGGCGACGCGCGGGATCACCAATTTTGACAGTCTGTGTCATCGGCAGTGTTTTAGGCCTTAAATAGGGAGAGGGCCATCCCAATTGTGCCATCCAGGGTATCAGTCCAAACCGGCGTCAATCTGCCGCAGCAGCCACGCCGCGGGGGACCCATTGGTGGGCTGAGCCAGCAGCGCCCGCAATTTCGCCGCCTGCGCCTGGGTCCGTTCCCGCCGGACCGGATTTTCCAGGCACTCGCGCAACTGCGCGGCCAGCGCCGCCGGCGTCGCGGCGCCCTGAATGAACTCGGGATACATCGCCTCCTTCAAGAGCAGGTTAGCGATCCCGATATATTCCACTTTCACCAGCAGGCGGCCCAGCAGATAGGTCAACCAGTCGGTGCGATACGTGAGCGCGCCGGGGATGCCCGCCAGCGCGCAATGCATCGACATTGTGCCGCTCGCGGTCAGGACGGCCGCGGCGGCCACCCGCGCGCCGCCTTCACCGGTGCGTTGCAGCGCCACCGTCGCGGGCGGCTTCGCCGCCTGCAGCACCGCGAGGATTTCCTCGCCGGGATAGAGCACCACCGCCTGATGGCCGGAGCCGGTCTGCCGGAAGGCCTCGAGCAACACGGGGAAAATCCGCGCGACCACCTGCTTCCGGCTGCCGGGCAGCAGGAGCACCGGCCCGGCTGGGTCAAACGCCACCGGGGCGGCGTAATCCGGCGCCAGGAACGGGTGTCCCACGAACTCCACCGGCAGCTTCGTGTCCGCGTAGCACGCCGGCTCGAAGGGAAAGATCGCCGCGAGCCCGTCGAGATGCCGGGCCATCTCGAACCGCCGGCCCGCCCGCGAGGCCCAGATCTGCGGGCTGATGTAGTAGAGTGCCTTGGTCGGCCCGCCCGCCTTGGCGGAAAAGCCCCGGTCAAACATGCCCTGCGCGATCCGCAGGTTCAGGGCGGACGAATCGACAAAGCACACCGCCCGCGGCCGGTGCACGCCGACCCATTGCACCACCTGAGCGATCAGCGCGCGGTAGTGCGAGATTTTTCCCAGCACCGCGAAACCCATGGCCGACGAGACCGTGAGGTCGCGCAGCAACTGCGCCCCGGCCGCCGCCAGCCGCGATCCCCCCAGCGCGCAGACCTTGAGCCCGGGGGTTTTCGCCAGCACGCCCCGCAGCAGGTTGGCCGCGTGCTCGTCCCCGGAATGCTCGCCGGCAACGATCAGCAGGTCGACAGCGCCGGCGGCGGGAGCAGGCAATCCGTCTGACAGCTTTTGTGATTCGACAGCCATGGATGATTAACCACCAAGACACGAAGGCACCAAGAGCGGATCAATCCCTCCACCCGGTGTCTTTGTGCCGTTGTGGTTCATTTCTTTCCTGCCTGGCGAATCTGGTCCGTGATCGTGATCGCCACCTCGAGGGCCGACTTGCCGAGCGCCCCGCCGACCTTCGGCTGCTTCACGGCCCGGACGCTTTCGATGAAGTGGGCCAGCTCGATGGCGAGGGGCTCGCCTTTCTCAATGGGAATCTCGTGCACCGGGATGGAGCTGGCATCGCCGGCCTTCGCCAGGCCGATCTTCAGCTTCACCCCGTAGGCGATGAGGTCGCTTTTCTTCACCAGGTGGCCCTTCTGGTTCATGAAATCGAGCGAAAGGTAGGCGTTGTCCTGAAAGACGCGGATCTCGCGGTTCTTCTTCAGGCTCATGCGCGAGGCGCTGAGGTTGGCGACGCAGCCGTTCTCGAACTCGATGCGCGCATTGGCGATGTCCTCGGTCTTCGAGAGCACGTTGATGCCGACGCTGTCGATCCTGCGGATCGGCGATTTCACGAGCGCCAGCACGATGCCGATGTCGTGGATCATGAGATCGAGCACGACGCCCACCTCGGTGCCGCGGGTCGTGTAGGGCGCCAGCCGCTCGGTGGTGATGTATTGCGGCCGGCCGGTGTGCTTTTCCAGGTAACTCATCACCGGATTGAAGTGCTCGATGTGCCCCACCTGCACGAGGCAGTGGTGCTGCCGCGCGGCGGCGAGCACCTGCTCGGCTTCCGCGAGGTTCGCGCAAATGGGCTTCTCGATCAGCAGGTGGCAGCCCTGGGCCAGCAAGGGCAGCGCGACGAGGGCATGCTTGTCGGTCGGCACCACGATGCTGATGGCGTCACATGCTTCGCCCAACTCCTCGATCGAGGCGAAGCGCCGGCAGTTGTGCTTCGTGCAGGTCTCCTCCGCGCGGGCGTCGCTGGGCTCGAAGATGCCGGTCAGCTCCGCGTCGGGCAGCGTGGCGTAGATGCGCGCGTGGTGCTGGCCGAGCGAGCCGACACCGGCGACGCCGCACTTGATCTTGGGATTGGCCATGCCGGCCAACCTAGCGCCCGGACTCCCGACAGCCAGTCTCTTTTGGTCTCAAGATTCACATCCCGAAATGCCGGGGAAATAGTGCCCTGAATTGAATTGGGAGACCCTGCGTCAGCGACATCAGTGTAGAAATTTTTTCCCTCAATACGCAATTCTTCAAGTCTCCGAATCAGAAGATTGATTTGGGTATCCCATTCCAGTTCCGAGGCGCATGTCGAAGTGAGCAGTCGTTCCTCGCCGTCATCAGAAAGCGCGTGGCTGCCACCCCGATTTGACACACTGTGATTCGCGAAGATGCTTCCGGCATGTCCCGCAACGAACTCAAGGCGGTCGTTGATCGCAGCTCCACCGAGGACCGGCTGTTCCTCTCGGCCTACCTGCAGCATCTGGCCACGCGGGAGGATCCAGCGGTGCAGACCGAACTGGCGAACGCCCATCGTGAGATCACGTGCGGACGTAAGGTCAATCTGCGGCAGCTTAAGCGCCTGGATCGCAGCCTCACCCGCACCGGCCTGTGAAACGGCTTCCACCCTACGATGTGGTCATTCCCACCTCGAAGATGGCGGTCCTTCAACGGGGCCACGAAACGCGAACGCAAATCCCTGCTCGATTTCTTTGACCGGCTGGCGGCCAATCCCTTCATGGAAAGCGACTGGACGGTGGACGATTCCACCGGCCGCACCCATTACCGGCTCGCGATTGGCCGTCATCTTGTGCCCTTTTGGGCAGACCACGCCGTGCGCGAGGTCAGAATCGCCAAGCTGGAGCGAATCGGCTCAAATTAGCGGCGATTAGCGTAGATTAGTGGTTAACAAGTTTGGCTTTCCCGCTTGGGAAAGCTGATGTTGCAGCCGAAAGACGCGGGCTGAAGCACCGCGCTACTCAGCAAACCGTCCGTCGTGCAGGACCAGCTGACGGCCGGTCTTTTTTGCGTGGGCGGGATTGTGCGTCACCAGCACGAGCGCCGCCTTTTCCTCGGCGCAGACGCCGAGCAGCAGTTCGATGACCCCATCGCCAGTGCGTTCGTCGAGATTGCCGGTCGGCTCGTCGGCGAGGATGACCGCCGGGCGGTTCATCAACGCCCGGGCGACGGCCACGCGCTGGCGCTCGCCGCCCGAAAGCTGCGAGGGCAGGTGATGCCCGCGCTCGGCCAGGCCGACACGTTTGAGCATGGCCGTGGCGCGCCCGCGCTCCCCCGCCCCGACGCCGCCGACCATGCGCGCCGCCATCAGCACATTGGCGAAGGCGTCGAGTTCGGGGATGAGATAATAGGATTGGAAAACCATGCCGAGGAACCGGCCGCGCCGGGCCGTGAGTTCGCCGAGGCTCAATTGGTGGGCCGCCTCGTCGCCCCAGTGGAGTTCGCCCGCATCGGGCCGGTCGAGCCCGGCGAGGATGTTGAGCAAAGTGCTTTTGCCCGAGCCGGACTCGCCCCGCACGCTGACGGTCTCGCCCGCGCTGACAGTGAGGTCGACGCCCTGCAGCACCTCGAGCGTGCGGTCGCCGCTCGGGTAGGTCTTGCGCAGGCCGGCCGCGCGGAGAACCGGCGCGGAACGTTCAACGTTCAACGTCGAACTTCCAACTTTCAACGGATCTGGAACGAGCGATGCCATCGGATCGAGTTGGGAGTTGAGCGCGTTGGACGTTGCGCAGCGAACTACTCGCTGCGCAAAGCCTCCACGGGTTTGAGTCGGGCCGCGCGCCAGGCCGGGATCAGCCCGGCAAGCGTCGAGGCGAGCACGGAGAACACGATGATGATGACGACGTCCTTCGTCTCGGTGTGCGCCGGCAGGTTGCTGAACTGATAAAACTTCACGAACACCTCGCGTCCCATCGTGAGGCTGGCGATGAGTTGCACGACCGCGTTGCGGTAATGCAGCAGGCCGAAGCCGAACGCCAGCCCCGCCCCGGTGCCCGCGGCGCCGATGAGCAGACCCTGGACGCAGAAGCACGCCGCGACGTGCCGCGCCCTGCCTCCCATGGCGCCCAGCAGGCCGATCTCCCGGGTCTTGCGCACGACCGTGACCAGCAGCGAGCTGGTGATGGAGAACGCGGCGACCACGATGATGAACGTGAGCAGGAAGAAAATCATGTTTCGCTCGAAACTGATCACGGCCTGGAAATCCGCGTTGGCCTCGAACCAGGTCAGCGCGGTGGCTCCGGGAGGCAGGGCGGCGTTGAGCGCGGCCGCCGCGGCATCCGGATCGGCACCCGCCTTGAGCCGCACGTTGTAGCCGTGGATCATCTTCTCGAGTCCGTAAAGATCCTGCATCAGCCGCAGGGAGCTGATCACCGTCGAACTGTCGAGCTGCTGGTGGCCGATCTGGAAAATGCCCGCGACCCGGACCTCGCGCGGGAGCAGCACCTCGTTGCGTTTCATCCGCTCCAGCATGAGCGGCGAATAGACGCTGATTTTGTCGCCCACGTGCACACCGAGCGAGCCGGCGAGCAGGGAGCTGAGAATCGCCGAATCGTCGTCCAGGTCGTCGAGCGAACCGGCCGTGAGATAGCGCTCGAGGGGAATCACGTGCTTGATGCGGGCGAGATCGTAACCCTGGATGGCCGGAAACGCCGGACGGCGGCCGAACTCGAGCATGACTACCCCTTGCGCATAGGGCGCGGAGGCGGCGACCGCCGGCACGCCGGCGATGGCTTTTTCGATGGCGGCGGTGGCCTCGATCGGCCCGCGGCCCCGGATCTGCACCTCGCCCTGCGTGTCGATGATCATCCTTCTGATCTGGTAACCGAAGCCGCCCATGACGCTCGTCGACACCAGCATCAGCGCCACGCCCAGGCCCACCCCGAGCACGGAGATCAGCGTGAAGAACGGCAGCCGCCGCCCGGATGGGAAGAGCTGCTTCAGCGCGAGGTAGAAATACCAGGGCATGGGGGGAAAAGGCTGAAGGACTGAAGGGCTGAGGGTGAAGGCCTGATTCTGTTCAGTCCTTCAGCCTTTTGCGTCCGACGGACGCAAGGACGGGAACAGGATCACGTCGCGGATGCTCTCCGCGCCGGTGAGCAGGATGCAGAGCCGGTCGATGCCGACGCCCATGCCGCCGGCGGGCGGCATACCGTGCTCGAGCGCGAGCAGGAAGTCGGTGTCCATCTTCTGCTGGTCCTCGCCCACCTGCTGCTCGAACATCGCGCGCTGCACGAACGGGTCGTTCTGCTCCGAGTAGGCCGGCGCGACCTCCATGCCGCCGATGCACAGCTCGAAGACATCGATCGTGGTGTCGTCCTCGAGCGTGAGCTTCGCCAGCGGGCAGAGCTGCTTCGGCAAGTGGGTGACAAAGGTCGGCTGGATAAGCGTGGGCTCGATCTTCTTGCCGAAGATTTCGTTCACGACTTCGTGCGTCTCCCATTCCGGACGAATATCGAGACCGAGCTTCTGTGCAGCCTCCATGGCCTTGGCGCGATAGTCCGTGGTGCGGCGCAGCGCACCTAGGTTGAAGCCCACTGCCTCGTCAATGAGGTCGAAATAGCGCGCCTCGCGCCATTCGCCGGCGAAGTTGATCGTCTGGCCGCTGGCGGCGTGCTTGATCTCGGACGTGCCGAGCACATCGCGGCACACGTCGGCGAAGATGGCCCGGATCAGCTCCATCATGCCGCGGAAATCCGAGTAGGCCTGGTAGACCTCGAGCATGGTGAACTCGGGGTTGTGCTTCCGGGAGACACCCTCGTTGCGGAAGATGCGGCCGATCTCGAACACCCGATCGTAGCCGCCGACGAGCAGGCGCTTGAGCCGCAGCTCGAGCGCGATGCGCAGGTAGAAATCGGCGCCGAGCGCGTTGTGGTGGGTGACGAACGGCCGGGCGGCCGCGCCGCCGGCCACGCCCTCGAGCACCGGCGTCTCCACCTCGATGAACTGCCGCTTGGCCAGCGTGGACCGGATGCTGGCGACGATCCGGCTGCGCAGCATCAGGCGCGCGCGCGACTCGGGATTGACGATCAGGTCGAGGTAACGCTGGCGGTAGACGGCCTCGGCATCGGTCAGCCCGTGCCATTTCTCCGGCAGCGGACGCAGCGCCTTGGTGAGGAGGATGTAGCTCTCGACCCGCACGGTGATCTCGCCGGTCTTGGTCTTGAAGAGCGTGCCGGCGGCGCCGATGATGTCGCCAAGGTCGAGTTTCTTGAACGCCGCGTAGGCCTCCTCGCCCACGACGTCCTTCTTCACGTAAAGCTGGATCTGCCCCTGCTGGTCGAGGATCTTAACGAACTGGCTCTTGCCCATGTCGCGGATGACCACTAGACGGCCGGCAACCTTGACGGTGACGGCATTGTCCTGCCCCTCGACGTGGAGCTTCATGGCGTCGGCCGAGAAATGCGTCTGCTCGCAACTGGCGCGGAACGGATCGAAGCCGGCCGCGCGCATGTCCTGCAGCTTTTTCAGCCGCACGGCATACTGGTCGTGGGAAATGTCCTCGGGAGTGTCGCTCATGGAACGGCGCAGGTTTGGTCGCCGGGGCGGCGGGGGCAAATGGAAAG
>JAYVZM010000267.1:0-10817 GCA_043783345.1 Verrucomicrobiota bacterium | reverse complement strand
GGTGTAAGTTACGGTCCCTTTGATCACATATTGTGGGGGGGCCGATTCGATCACGGTAAACTTCACGCCGGAAAGAGAAACGTGGTCTGGAAGTTGTGACGCGCGCCGCATGGCAGCCACTACAAGGGTCTCGTCCCAAATAATCGCAGGGGTCACCGCTGCGTTCGCTGTCGGAGGGGCTGGTGCTGCGTTCACCTGTGCAACCCGTGTATTTGCCTTTTTCTCTTGGTCACCGCAGCCAAACAGAAACAATAGGGCCACCAACAAGACGTAGCACGCTGTTTTGAGATTCGGCATCGTTATCTAACACGAGAACGCCCCATAGGGTCGTGTTCGTCAACCGAGAAATGCGGCCTAATGGGGCGTGCCACAGCCCCGACAATTCTCCTCCGAAAAGCGCCGTTGGCTAAGGGCGTTGGGCGAAAACCTCCGCCGCCAGCGCCAAGCGGCTGGACTTACTCAAGAAAAACTCGCCGAGATGGCCGAGTTGGCGCCGCGGACAATTCAAAAGATCGAGGCTGGCGTGCTGGACATCCTGGCCACGACGATCCATCGGCTGCAGCGGGCCCTTCGCTGCCGGTATGACGACATCTTGCCGCTCTAGTTGTGAACAGGATAATCTGAAGCTTGAGGCGGAACTGCGTGCTGCGGCGCTGGTCGCGAAAAACGACAAGGGAATCAGCGGACTAGGAAGCGAAGACCGTGGAGCTGGATTTCTGAGCCACAGACCGGTCGCGCGGGTCAGCCATCAACTATGCTAATTTCTGCGATCCGGTGTAAACTATTCGGCACATCGTAATTCACACATACGCGAGTTGACTGTATTCTGCGCGGCCATGAACAACTCCAAGCTGCGCGCTCTGCTTAGATTCACCGGCCTAGTCTCTTTGATGATCGCCCTCGTTTCCGTTGTAGCCCTCCAGTTTTGGCAGTTCGCAGAGGAGATCCTGAAGTCGAGCGAGGAGCAATCCCTTGCCGTGAACTACTTCGTGAGTGGTTCGGAACGCGACACGACGATGTTGCTTCTCGCCCGTCAACTCGGCTTGACCAGGCAGCAGCCTCTCTCGCAGGAAGACGCACGGCGTGAGTTCTGGATATCCTACCAAAAACTACGCATTCTCAACGCGGCTGAGGCACGACACGCGAATGGCATCTACGAGCAATTGGTGGGACCAGTCTTCAAAACTAAGATGGCCCTGTTCTATATTGTCGTGCTCGCCGTCGGCTTAGAGACTTGGGTCAGAATCAAATCAGCATGGCGGGATTTCCGCACGGCTCCGGCTACGAAACAACCCCGGCCGTAGGCCTCGCAGCTATTATGACCCCGTCAAGGAGGCTGGAGCGACGCTTACCGAGCAGCAGCGCTAACGTGATGAACGAGAGCCAGGGTTTCATTCCGGGCCGAACGCCGGAGCAGAGTTTGACGACGCGGTGACTGCAAAATCCATTCGGTAAGCGAATCTCTTCCAAAACCAAAGGTCCTTTCCGTCGTCTCGAAAATTACCTCGAACTGATTTCAAGCGGCGGTATAGAGTCAAATCGCGCATCGCTCAACGGTGGAGCCACACTTCTTAGCTTGCGAGAGCTGCCTACCCCAAAAACCAAAAATCCTCCTCTAATTTGTGGGACTTTTGTGGGACTCCAGGATTTCTCCTCTGGAGGCGCGGGGCGGAATCGAACCGCCGATAGAGCTTTTGCAGAGCTCGGCCTTACCACTTGGCTACCGCGCCGGACCAAAATCGGGCCGCAACTTGGGATAAATCCCAACGTTCCGCAAGAACTGAAATGCAATTGTCTGCCGCCCCTCGGCGGCGTGCTCGCCCCACCGGGCAAACCCCCGCCGCGACCCGTGGGAAATGTCCTGACATTCACTTCACGCTAGACTCCCGCCGTCCGTTTACGGTTAATCCCTCATGGCCTGCACCGTTTTCACCATCGCCAACCAAAAGGGCGGCGTCGGCAAGACCACCACCGCGGTCAACCTCGCGGCGGCCCTCGCCGAGCGAAAAGTCCACACGCTCGTCGTGGACCTCGACCCTCAGGCGAACGCGACCAGCGCGCTCGGGGTGGAAAAGCAGGAGGGCAGGAGCCTCTACGGCCCGCTGCACGGCGAGGGCAGCGCCTTCGAGATGCTCACGCCCACCGCATGGCCCCACCTGGCGCTCATCCCGTCGGAGCAGGACCTCGCCGCCATCGAGATCGAGCTGGCTCAGCAGGAAAATTACCTGATGCGGCTTCGCACCGTGCTCGAGCCGCTCCGCAACTCCGGCGGCTACCGCGCCATCATCATCGACTGCCCGCCGGCGCTCGGCATGCTTTCGATGAACTCGCTCGCCGCCGCCGATCACCTGCTGATCGCGCTCCAGTGCGAATACATGGCGCTCGAAGGCCTCGGCCAGATCCTCAAGGTCGTCGACCGGCTGAAAAGCGCCGGCGTCAATTCCACCCTCGATGTCGGCGGCATCGTCATGACGATGTTCGACAGCCGCATCAACCTCGCCAAACAGGTTGTCGAGGAAGTCCGCACCCACCTGCCGGACAAGATTTTTTCGACCCTCATCCCCCGCACCGTGCGCCTGAGCGAGGCGCCGAGCTTCGGCAAGCCCATCTTCGCCTACGATCCTCACGGGCCGGGCGCACTCGCCTACCGGAGCCTCGCCAAGGAAGTCGCCGAGCGCTTCGATCTCAGGGAAAATGGAGCCGGTCAGTAGCGAGCATCGAGCAGGATAGTGCGCATGGAAGATTTGCCATCGCCCGCTGGTTGACTACCCACTACTCGCTACCCGTTACTCACTACTAGAGACCCATGCTTGCCCTCCTGACCAAATACCGCGCCGTCTTCGCCGTCGGGCTGCAAAGCAACCTCGTCTACCGGGTGAACTTCGGCGTGCGCGGGTTCTTCTCCTTCTTCCATCTGCTGGTGGTGTTCATCCTCTGGAGCGCGGCCTATGGCGAGAAGCCATTGATCAACGGCTTCACCTTCGCCCAGACCTTCACCTACTTCGTCACCATGATCGTGGTGCAGTTCATGATCGGGGCGTTCAACGAGGACTACCAGATCAGCGACGAGATCCGCAACGGCCTCATCAACCAGTTCCTGCTCAAGCCCGTGAATTATTTCGTCTATCGGTTCAGCATCTATGCCTCCGCCCGCCTCGTGACCGGCCTGCTCATCCTTGTTCCGGTGATCTTAACCTACCCCCTGCTCCGGCACCACCTCGTCCTGCCGCACGAGTGGTGGCGCTTCGCCCTCGCGCCCCCCGCCCTGCTGATGTCCGCCCTGATCCAGTTCGGCATCGCCTACTGCTTCGGCATGCTGAGCTTCTGGTTTCTGGAGATCCAGGGTTTCGTCATCCTGTCGATGGCCTTCGAATCCATGCTGGGCGGGCAGATCTTCCCGCTCGATCTGCTGCCCAACTGGCTGTTCAACGCCTCCGCCGGGCTGCCTTATTTCTACCAGATGTATTTCCCCGTCGCCTTGCTGACCGGCCGCATCAACGACCCCGCGGTGGCCCTGGCCATGATGCGCATCCAGCTCTTCTGGGTCGTGATCATCCTGCTGGCCTGCCAGGTGCTCTGGCGTCGCGGGCTCCGCCTGCATACCGCCGTCGGCGGCTGAGGACATTTACGACTTGGGATGTATGATTTATGATTTCCCAGCCAGCCATTGCCGCCCTCGGTTTCAAGTAGACCGACCTGGCGGCATCTGAGATCCCCAATCATAAATCGAAAATCATAAATGAACCTCGCCCATTACGCCCGCATCTGGCTGTCCTCCGCGCGCTATAACCTCGCGCGGATGATGATGTTTCGGGGGGATTTCTTCGTGTGGGCCCTGGTCGAGTTGTTTTGGATGTCGGTGAACCTCTTGATGGTGGCCGTCATTTATTCCCACACCGACACGGTCGCCGGCTGGAACAAATACCAGATGACGCTGCTGGTCGGCACCTCGATGCTCATCCAGCGCCTGCTGATGGGATTTTTCTGGAGCAGCATTTTCGAGATGGGCCGCAACATCCGCAGCGGCCATTTCGATTTCTTCCTCGCCCAGCCCGGCAACATCATGTTCATGGCGACCACCCGGAAGATCGATCCGGACAGCTTGGTCAATTCCTTCGTGGCCCTGGCCGTCGTCATCTACTCGGCGCGCCAGCTCGGACTCCATCCCGGCCCGCTCGACGTCGCGCTCTACGCGCTCATGGTCTTTTGCGGCCTCGTCATCCATTATAGCATGCTGGTGCTGAGCATCTCCATGGCGTTCTGGATCACGAGCGCCCAGGGCATCGAGGGCAGTTATTTCACCCTGAGCGAATTCTCCCGGCTGCCCCGCCAGGCGTTCCATGGCATCGCCAATGTCGTCTTTGTCTGGGTGCTGCCGGTGGTGGTGGTGAGCAACGCGCCCGCCAGCACGCTCATCCATGGCTTCGACATCCGCATGGTCGCCTGGCTGGTCGGAATCACCATCGCCTGGTTTGCCGTGACGGTGTTTGTCTTCAACCGCGGCCTCCGCCGCTATGCGAGCGCCAGCTCCTGATCCGATGCCCTCCCTCACCGCCCTCCAGCAGCGAATCGGTTACCAGTTCCGCCAGCCTGCGCTGTTGATCGAGGCGCTGACCCACGGATCCTACCTGCAGGATGATCCCGCGGCCGGCGCGCACAACCAGCGGCTCGAATTCCTCGGCGACGCCGTGCTGCACTTCATCATCACCGACGGCCTGTTCCGGCAGTCCACCACCGAGCGCGAGGGGGTGCTCAGCCGCCGCCGGGCCATCCTTTCCAAGGGCGATTTTCTTACGCAGCTGGCCCGCGATCTCGGACTCGACGCCGGCCTGCGGCTCAGCCAGAGCGAGGAGGATTCCGGCGGCCGCCAGCGCGCCTCCATCCTCGAGGATGCCTTCGAGGCCCTGGTCGCCGCGATCTACCTCGACAGCGATCTGCCCACAACGCAGCGGGTCGTGCTCGGTTGGTATGGCCCGTTCGCCGCCCGGCTCGCGTTGCAGGAGGATGCCGAGAATCCGAAGGGACGGCTGCAGGAATTGATGCAGCCCGCGCACGGCAACACCGCCCTGCGCTACGACGTGCTCTCCACCACCGGTCCGCGCCATGCCCGCGCCTATGAGGTGGCGGTCTACCTCCACGACGAGAAACTCGGCGCCGGCCATGGTTCGTCCAAGAAGATCGCCGAGGAAGCCGCCGCCAGCGCCGCTCTGGCCACCCTGCGGGAACGCAGAAAATAAAATTCCAAGCGTTCCAAGCTCCAACATCCAAAGAAGCACCAAACCGGAAATGAGCCCTTTGGCCTGCCGGCGATTTTTCGAGGGACCAAAATTAGCTTTGGGCATTGACCGTTGATCATTGGAATTTCTCTGGAGCTTGGCTGTTGGAATTTGGAGTTTTGGCAATCCCGGCACCTTGTCTGTTGCGCACTGCCGCTGAGCCTGCACCTTGTCTTTTCCGTGTCTGAACCTGGTCCTAGTCTGCGCCTCAAGCTCACCGGCATTTGCCCGGCAGCGCAGGCCTACGCCCTCGCGGAGCTGGTGCACCGGCATCCCGCTCCCGTCTGGCTGGTCGTGCACGAGGAAGCGCGGCAATCGGACTCCCTCGCCGAGGACATCGCGCTCTTTCATCGCGCCCGGAATCCGCAAACCACGCTCGAGATTCTTCCCTTCCCCGAAGCCCAGACCGAGAGCCGCGACCTGCACGAGGCGTTCAACGCCGCCAGCGACCGGCTCTCCGTGTTGAGCAAGCTTCGCAGCCTGCGTTCCATTGGAGGCCGGGTGCCCTCACCCGGCGGGGAAGCGGCAGCCAGCGGGGTGAGGGCACCCCGCCTCCCTGGCACCTTGCTCATCCTCGCAACGCCTTCCGCGCTGCTCCAGCCGGTGCCGCCACCGGCGGATTTTGCCCGCCGCGAAGTCGAAATGAGGCGCGGCCAGGAGCGGTCCTTCCAGGCGCTGCTCGATTTGCTGCACTCGTTTGACTACGACTCGGAGGCCGTGTGCGAGGCCCCCGGCCAATACGCGGTGCGCGGCGGCATCGTGGATGTTTATCCGATCACCGCCCACCAGCCCTGCCGGCTCGATTTCCTCGGCGACACCCTTGAGGAAATCCGCGCGCTCGATCCGGTCACCCAGCGCTCGGGTGAACCGCTTGAAAGCATCATCCTCACCGCGGCGCCAAAGCTGCATGCCGCGGGCGCGGGCGCCTCGCTGCTGGACTACCTCAATCCCGCCGCACAGGCGGCGCTGCTCGAGCCCAGGTCGCTGGAGGAGTTGTTCGATTCCCTCGCCGGCGACGATGCCGCCAGTTTCGTCGGGCGCCTGCCCCAGGCCTGTGCGCGCCTGCTCGGGGTCAGCGACCTCGATCTGGCCAGCCAGCTTTTCGACGGCGCCGCCATCGAGGAAACGTGGGACACGGAATCCCTTTCCCATCACCGGTCGTATCCCGCGGAACACCTGCTCGCGCCCGAGCGGCTGCAAGCCGAGGAGGACGCCCGCCGGCGATTTCTCGAAAAGGTGGCGGAGTGGAAACGCGCCGGTTACGCGGTGGACTTTGTCGTTTCCAAGGAAGGCGAGGAACAACGCGTGCGCGAACTGCTCGACGAGCACCCGGCGCTGAAGAAGATCAAACCCCGCTTTCTCTGCGGTGCGGTGAGCGAGGGGTTTCGGGTCACGTTTCGGGAAAGGGAGGACGGACGCCCTCGTCCGCCAAGCCCGCGCGGCGAGGGCACCGCACCTCCAGCAGACAAAGGCCATGTCGTCGTCACCGAGACGGAAATCTTCGGCCGGCGCCGGGTGCGGCGCGCCCCGGCCAAACGCGCGGTCGCGGGCCAGTCGGCGGTCGACCAGCTGCTCGATTTTTCGGAGCTGGTCGAAGGCGACTTCGTCGTCCACCTCTCCCATGGCATCGCCCTCTACCGCGGCCTGACGAAGCTCGAGACCGGCGACGGCATTCGCGAGGTCATCTCGCTGGAGTTCGACGATAAGGTCACCCTGCACGTCCCGTTGCAGGAGTCGCATCTCATCAGCCGCTATGTCGGCCTGACCAAGGCGAAGCCGCAGTTGGGCCGGGTCGGCTCGGGCCGCTGGGAAAAGGCCCGGCAGTCGGCCGAGCGCGCCACCCTGGATCTCGCGGCCGAGCTGCTGGCCATCCAGGCGCAGCGCGAGGCGCAGCCCGGCCACGCCTTTCCCGAGGACAACGTCTGGCAAAAGGAGTTCGAGGCCGCGTTTCCGTTCACCGAAACCCCCGACCAGGCGAAGGCCATCCTGGAACTCAAAGCCGACATGGAGCGCACGCGGCCGATGGACCGCCTGTTGTGCGGCGACGTCGGCTTCGGCAAGACCGAGGTGGCGATCCGCGGCGCGTTCAAGGCCGTGATGGGCGGACGGCAGGTGGCGGTGCTGGTGCCGACGACCGTGCTGGCGCAGCAGCATCTGAATACCTTTCGCGAGCGCATGGCGGGGTATCCGGTGGCGGTCGAGATGATCAGCCGGTTCCGCACGCCGAAGGAGCAGGAAGGCATCCTCGCCGCCGTCGCCGCGGGCAAGATCGACATCCTGATCGGCACGCACCGGCTTATCCAGGAGGACGTGAAGTTCAAGGACCTCGGCCTCGTCGTCGTGGACGAGGAGCAGCGCTTCGGCGTGAAGCACAAGGAAGTCTTCAAGCGCTGGCGGGCGCATGTGGACATGCTGTCGATGAGCGCCACTCCAATTCCGCGCACGCTCTACCTCGCGCTGACCGGCGCGCGGGACCTGAGCACCATTGAAACGGCGCCAGCGAACCGATTGCCGATCCAGACCATCGTCAAGAACTACGACGAGAAACTGGTCGTCGAGGCCATCCAGCACGAGGTGCGCCGCGGCGGCCAGGTTTTCTACCTGCACAACCGGGTCGTGAGCATCGACCTCGTCGCCGCGCGGCTGCGCGAACTCCTGCCGGACCTGAGCATCGGCGTCGGGCACGGAAAGATGGGCGCCGAGGGCCTCGAACGGATGATGACCGATTTCGTCGCGGGCAAATACCAGGTGCTGGTCTGCACGACGATCATCGAGTCAGGGCTGGATATCCCGAACTGCAACACGCTCATCATCGAGGGTGCGGACCGCTTCGGGCTGTCGCAGCTTTACCAGCTCCGCGGGCGAGTCGGCCGGTTCAAGCACCAGGCTTACGCCTACCTGCTGCTCCACCGGCACACGCGGCTGCTGGACCTCGCCCGGCAACGCCTCAGCGCCATCCGCCAGCACAACCAGCTCGGCGCCGGTTTCCGCATCGCCATGCGCGACCTGGAACTGCGTGGCGCCGGCAACTTGCTGGGCGCGGAACAGAGCGGCCACATCGTGGGCGTGGGCTTCGAATTGTATTGCCAGCTGCTCCGGCAGAGCGTGGCCCGGTTGAAAGGCGAGAAGCAGGCGTCGTTGGTCCGCGCGAGCGTGAAGCTCGATTTCGTCTTTGTGGGCGAAGGCGCCGAGACGGTCCGGGCGGGGGCCATCGACAGCTTTACCGCGCTGAAGCAGGCGGAACGGATCGAGGGCGAGATCGACCGGATCCAGGCCCGGCTGCCGGCCGAATACATCGGGGAGACGCGGTTGCGCATCGATTTCTACCGGCGGCTGGCCAGGGCCGAGAATCCCAAACAGGTGAAGGAGATCGAGGCGGAACTGCGCGACCGCTTCGGCAAGTTCGGCGAAACCGTGCGGGCGTTGCTCCTGGTGACGGAAATTCGCACCCGGGCGGAACAAAAGGGGGTGCTGTCCGTCGAAAGCGAAGGCCATCGTCTGAAATGCCTTCGCAATTCGGGCCGGCGCGCCGATTTCATCCAACTGAGCAATCGCTTTCCCCGCTTGACCGCCCCCACCCCCCTTGCAAGGTTGAAAGAAGTAATTACTTTCCTGCAAAATCTATCCGCTTCATGAGTCTCCGAGGTCCTCGTTTCATCCCTTTTCTCCTTTCCGCCTTGTTGGTTGCCTCGGCGCGGGCCGAGATCAAAAATCCGCCCCCGGACAACCTCAACCTGCGCTACGCCAACGGCATCACCGCCATTGCCGAGGACCATATCATCACCGTCGATGACGTCCGGCGCGAAATCGGCCCGCTCATTCCCGAAATCCAGAAGCAGAGTCGCACCGAGCAGGAATTCAACGAAAAGGTGGAGGCCCTGCAAGAGGACGTCATCCAGAACCTCATCGACCGCGTCCTGATCGTGAAGGATTTCTACAAGGACGAAAAACGCAAGGTGCCGGCCAGCTACATCGACAACCAGCTCGCCGAAACCATCATCACCCAGTTTGATGGCGACCGCAGCAAATTCCTCGCCTACCTCCGTTCGCGCGGCATCTCCCAGAAGGATTATCGCAAGGAGCTCGAGGAGGACATGATCTACGGTTACATGCGCCAGCAGCAGTCCAAGTCCGCCAGCACAGTCAGCCCGGTCAAGATCGAGACCTTCTACAAGGAGAACAAGGAGCGCTTTTTTCAGGAGGACAGCGCGCACCTCCGGCTCATCCAGGTCACGCGCGGCGAGGACGACACCGACGACACCCTGCGCACCAAAGCCTCCACCATCCTCAGCCAGCTCAGCACCGGCGCGGACTTCGGCAATGTTGCGCGGCAATACAGCCAGGACTCGCGCAAGGGCAAGGGCGGCGACATGGGCTGGGTGCGCCGTTCGGACGTGCGCAAGGAATTCAGCGACGTGATTTTCACCCTCGAGAAGGGCAAGCACAGCGACGCCCTCATCATGCCCGAAGGCGCCTTCATTCTCTTCGTCGAGGACCGCAAACATGCCGGCTTGCTGCCGCTCGACGAGGCGCGCCCGGAGATTGAAAAAGCCCTCGTGCAGCAGGGTTCCCGGCAGGCCACCGAACGCTGGCTCGAGAAACTGAGGCGCAACGCCTACATCAAGCACTTCTAAGTGCGCAAAACCCGCGGGCCGGCGGGCGCAGCGCCCCGGCCCCATGAATGACGATGCCTCCCCGCCCCTGCGGGTGAAAGATCTGGCGGTGAGCGACCGCCCCCAGGAACGGCTGGAGCAACTGGGCCCGGCCGCGCTCAGCGACACCGAACTGCTCGCCATGTTGCTCCGCAGCGGCAGCAAGGGGCACAACGTCCTGATGATCTCCCAGCGGCTCATCGCCGAGGCCGGTTCGCTGGCCGCGCTCGTCCGGTGGAATGAATCCGATTTTCGCCGGTTGACCGGCATCGGCCGGGTCAAGGCGCTGCAACTCGTCACCGTCATGGAAATCGCCCGGCGGGTGCTGGCCAAGGCTCCGGCGTTGGAGGCCGTGTTCAATCGCGCCGATCTGGTGCTGGCCCATTTCCAGTCGCAGATCGCCGGGCTGGCCGTCGAGAAATTCTGGGTGCTCTGCCTCAACCGCAAGAACCGCCTGCTCAAGCAGGTCGAGATTACTTCCGGCACGGCCACCAGCAGCCTCGCCCACCCGCGCGAGGTTTTTCGCGAGGCCATCCGTCAGGGGGCGACCGCCGTCGTTTGCGTGCACAATCACCCCAGCGGCGACCCGGCGCCCAGCGCGGCCGACGTGCAGGTCACCCGGCAGCTGCGCGAGGCCGCCAAGGCCGTCGATATCGATCTGCTCGACCACGTGATTGTCGGCCGGCCGGCTTCCGACCCGCAGGGCCGCGGCTATTACAGTTTTCGGGAATCCGGCGTGTTGTGAGGAAGCCTTGGCCGCATGGCCGAACGTGGTCTGCCATCCTCACCCCCCCTCGCCGGCGAGGGTGAGGGCTATCCGTTGCTAAAGCCATGGATGGCATCCTTCACCCTCGCCTACTCAGGCGAAAGATGGTGGTGGAGGCTGGAG
>JAYVZM010000266.1:0-4360 GCA_043783345.1 Verrucomicrobiota bacterium | reverse complement strand
TGTCCGTCTTGGGGGTGCTGGCGCTGGGCTGCTGGTCTGGCATCTGCTCCGCCGGCGCCCGGCGCTGCGCGAGGCGGACGGGGACCGGTTGGCGTTTTTCCTGATCGGTCTCGCGGCGATCGCCAACACCGGGCTGATCATGTTTTATTATTGGTCCAGTTTCAGTGATCCCATGGCCGCCCGGTTCAGTCTGCCGCTTCATCTGGTGTTCACTTTCACCGTGGTGCTCGCCGGGGCCGTCCTGGGCCGGCGGCGGCCGGCCTGGCCGGCGCTGTTGACGGGTTTGGGCCTGCTGGCCGCCGTGACCGCCACGTCCCGCTTTGCCCAGCCGCTTTATTCGCACACGGGAATTGACGAGATCGAGTGGGAAAGAAGATTTGTGGCCGCCCGGCCGCCGGGCGACCGGTTGATCCTCACCAACAAATCCACGCTGCCGTGGTTGCTCAAGAAAATCCCGTCGATTCTGGTCGGTCGCGCCGGCCTCGTGGCTGATCGCGTGCAATTTCAGCTGCAGGAGGCGGTGTTCCGGGAGATCCTCGTCATGCAAACCTTCCGGCCGACAACCGCCGAGGGGGATCATCAGATGAATCCCGAAGACCGGCTGCCCAAGGGCTTTGAGGTCGAGTTTCTGGCCGAGCGGCGTTTTGGCACCAAGATCACGCGCATTAGCCGGCTGGTGGCGGTGACGCTCCCTCCGACCAAGACCAAGCCAGCGGCGACGACACGATGAACCCCGCGCCCCGGATCTTCGGTTTCCAGGTCAATCCCACGCTGCTGCTGGCGGTGATCTGCCTGACCGGCTGGATGGCCTGCGTGCTCTGGCCGAAAATACTGACGAGTCTGGGGCTCGCCGCGTATGGCATGATCTACCTCGATTCCAATGCGATCCTGGCGGCGGTGGACGCGGTCCGCGCGGGGGCGGATCCCCACGCCGTCAACCCGCTGGACTCCTTGGGGCGGTGGCACGTCTACTCGGACTGGTGGCTGGCCATGCGCTGGCTGGGGGTGGGGCGGGGGGACAATTTTCTCGTGGGCAGCACTTGGGTGGGAGCGTTTGCCCTGTCGTGCTGGCTGGCGGTCAAGCCCCGGAACCTGGGCGAGGCGGGCTGGATGGCGGCGATGCTGCTCTCGCCTTCGTTTCTACTGGCGTTCATGCGGGCGAACAACGACCTGGTGATTTTTGTGCTCCTGATGCTGTGCGGCGTGGCCGTGGCCGGCACGGGCTGGTGGCGCCAGTTGCTGGGCGTGGGCACGCTCGTGCTGGCGACCGGGCTGAAGTATTATCCGGCGACGGCCGCAGCGGCCTTTCTCTGGGTGCGCCCCCTGCGCCGGATGCCCGTGCTGGTGGCGCTGGCGCTGGCGGGCGCGGCCCTGACACTCCTGGACGTCTGGCCGCAAATGGCGCGGGCGCGGTTTCGGATCGATTCCGGGGTCCATACCATGGGCGCTCCGCTGCTTGGGCGCGAGCTGGGCTGGTCTGACCAGACCACGCAATGGCTGAGCCTGTTCGTGCTGGCGCTCGGCGCGATAGGACTGGTGCGGGGTCGCTTCACAACCGGCTTGGCGGCACGCGGCGAACCGCGGGAGCGGATGCTGGCCGTTATGGGTGCCATCCTGCTCCTCGCTTGTTTCGTGGCCGGGGTGAATTACGCGTATCGCTGGATTTTTATCTTTTGGACGGCGCTCTGGCTTTGGCGCCAGTCGGCCTCGAGGGCGGGGACGGGGCGGGAAATCCGGACCGCCCGCGTGGCCTGCGCCTTGGCGATGGCGTGTCTATGGCTGGACGGGGCGCTCTGCGTGGTGTTCAACCGGATATTGCCCCTGCCCCAGGCCCAGTTTGCCGGCCTGGATGCTCCGTGGCGCCTGCTCACCCAACCCCTGCACTGGGGGCTGATGATGCTGCTCGCCGGCTGGCTGCTGGAGGGGGCGCTGGCCACGGCGAAGGAATGGTCGGCTTTGCGACGGGAAACATAAGCGGATCGATCAAATGAGCCAATCCCATCGTTTGCATTCCGCCCGCCCATGATCGCCCCTTTTCCCTCCCTGGTTTTTTTGGCGGACCCAAGCCGGGCTGCGTTGGCCGCATGTCTTTGTGCTGCCGCGCGGGCCGCGCAATCCCAACCATGACAAATGTCATCCTGAATCTCGCCGCGGGAACCCTGATCCTGGCCGGTCTGTTGTTGCCGGGGGCGTTCTGGGCGCTCGCCGCGCGCTGGTCGTTACCCTGGCTGGCGGGCGGCGTGCTTTCGGCGTTGGGGATTTTCGTGGCGGTTCTGGTCCTGACCGGATGCGGCGTTTCGGTGACCTGCGCGACCTTGGGGACATGGCAGGCGGTGATCGCGCTGGTCGGGGGATGTTTCTGGTGGCAACGGCGGGCCGTGCCGGTGAGGCCGGTTGCCCGCTGGGGCGGGGAATGGTGGCTGGCTCTGCCAGCGCTGCCTATGGTCGGGGCGGCCGTGTGGCGGGCTCTCCGGGAGCCCCTGTCGGGGCCGGATGTGGATTTTCGCTGGAATCATCTGGCGGAAATGATCGTGCAGAGTGGCGGGCTGGCCCACTATCCGCCGGTCACGGCGGTCGATTTCACCTGCTATTTCTGGCCTGACGGCATCGCGCCACTGCTATCGAGCATCTATGCTTGGACTTATCTGGCGGCTGGCAGCACGGCCAAAATCTGGACGGCGCTGCCGGTATTGCTGCAGATCGCCGGGTTGCTGATGTTGTTGCGGGCGCTGGGCCGCCAGTGGGGCGGGGACCGCGGAGGCTGGTTCGCGTGTGCCCTGGGCGGCGGGACGATGCTGTTTCAATTTGCATTCAATCTCGGCCAGGAAACCGGGCTGACCGCCCTTGGAGTGGCGGGGCTGGCTTATTATCTGATCGAGTGGGAGCATACGCGTCGCGGAGACGGCTTGGTCCCGGCGGCGGCCTGTGCGGCCTTGGCGGCCAGTGCGCGTGAATATGGCCTGATTTTTCCGGTGGTCGCGACCGTCTGGCTGTTGACTGCCCGGGCGGGCTGGCGCCGGTCGCTGGCTTTCGCGCTGGGAGCACTTGCCTTGCCGGCCGCCTGGCATCTGCGCAACTGGATGCACACGGGTAATCCGCTTTATGCCCAGGACCTGGCCGGGATTTTCCCGGTGAATCCGGTCTTCACCGCTTGGATGCATGGCTATGCGGAAATCTACGGCGTGCCCGTGTTGCACTGGTCGGGCTGGAGGGAAGTGGGCCGCTTGCTGACCCTGACTGCGCTACCGGCCGTGCTGGGGTTGCTGGCGGGTGCGGTGTGCTGGCGGCGTTCGGCTGGCTGGGGTGGTATCCTGGCGCTGACCGGTGCGACGACGGCCTGTTGGCTGGCATCGGTTCAGTTTACCGCTGGCGGGCTTTTTTATTCCATGCGGGTTCTCAGCCCGTTACTCCTGCTGGGATGCGCTTGGGGCGGGGCGGCCCTGGCGCGATGGGTGCCGGGGCGCCGGCACCTGGCCGGGGTTTGGATCGGCTGCCTGCTGTTCGGAGCTGATGCGGCCCTGCGCGCCTGGACGATCCCAGGGAATCCATATCAGATGAATCCCCGGGCATGGCCGACGGCCGGCTATGTTTTGCAACTGGATTTTGTGCGGCAGATCGAGCCCTTTCTGGAATCGGCCACGCGCGTCATCTCAGGCCGGGTGTTGACCGAGAACGTCGTCGGCCCGCAGCTATTTCGCAGCCGGGGCATCGCGGTGGTCCCGGTCTGGAGCCCGGAGGTGGCCTTTCTTTTCTCGCCCGGCGCCGGCGGCGACGCGACGGCGCAGCTGCGGGCGCTGGGTTTCTCCCATGTGCTGCTGTCGCGTGTGCCCGCCACCAAGGATTTCATGGAGCGCACCGGCGCCTTCGCGCAGCTCAAAGGCCATCTGCAACCGGTGATGGCCAATGAGACGTTTATCCTCTTCGCTTTGCAGCCATAACCGATGACTGCCCTGAAAGCTTTGGCGGGACCATTGGGATGTGATCTGGCTGCACTGGCCGTCGCCCTTGTCCCGACGGTCGATGATGAGGTGCGCAGGCTGGTCGTTGGAAGTGGCCCGGGCCACGGGCAAAGAAGGAAGGAACTTGCGACATGAAAAACACGCAGATCCATCGGCTCGGCCGACGAAGCCAATACCGACATTCGCGTTCCGTCAGACCATGATCGCGTGGTTTCCAATACTGGGTTTCATGGTGGATGCAGTCATGGTCGCGCTAGTCGCATGGCTCTGTCTTTGTGCTGCCGGTCTGGGCCGAAGGGGATTGGTTGAGACGACCCTGGGCTGGCTGCTGCTGGCACTGGCTTGGATAGCCGGTTCAGGTGTGCTGCTCGGCCTGGTCGGCGGGCTGAGTCGAGGTGGCT
>JAYVZM010000265.1:0-4377 GCA_043783345.1 Verrucomicrobiota bacterium | reverse complement strand
CATGGGGGCCGTCGAGCACGGAACGGTAGCCCGGCATGAAAACGGCCAGCTCGTGCCCCCGGTCCGCCAGGGCGCCGGTCAGGGCCGCAACCGCGTCCGCCAGGCCACCGGTCTTGAGGTAGGGGAACAACTCGCTGGCCGCATGGACAATTCGCATGTTGCCACCCTACCGACCCGCGCGCATGGTTCCACTCGAAAATCTCGGGCCCTGTAACGCCGGTGTCACTTCATCCGGTCCGCCCTGTCTTCCCAAGTATGAGTTATTCCGACCGTCTCCTTTCCCATCTGCAGCGCCGCGGCTACGTGCCGGCGCCCGCCGACGCCATCGCCCGCGAATGGCGGCTCAACCCCAAGGATCGCCGCAAATTCGCCCGCGAGGTCGACGAACTCGTCCGTTCCGGCCGCATCGCCGTCATCAAGGGCGACCGCCTGTGCGTGCCCCAGGTGGCCGACCTTGTCACCGGCAAGATCAACTTCCGCCAGAAGGGCTCGGCCATGGTTTTCCCCGAGGTCAAGGTCACCGAGCCGCGCCAGCCCGCCATCTTCATCGCCGGCGAGGACACCGGCGTGGCCCTGCAGGGCGACACCGTCGTCGTGCGGCTGCGCTCCCCCAAGGAGCGCGACTTCCCCCACTTTCTCAAACCCGGCGAGCAGGCGGGCCGCGTCATCAGGATCCTTTCCCGTGGCACCGCGACCCTCACCGGCACGCTGCAGCGCGCGCCCGCGTATTTCTACGTCGTGTCCGACGACCCGCGCATGGGCCACAACATCATCGTCGCCGATCCGCAGCAGGCGCCGCTGCGGCCGCCGGCGATGGTCGGCGACAAGGTCGTGGTCCGGCTCAACGAGTGGAACGACCGCCAGCAGAACCCCGACGGCGTCATCGTCGAGCGGCTCGGCCGCGCCTTCGAACCGCGCGCCGAACTCGCCGCCATCTACCACAAATACAACCTCGCGCTCAGCTTCCCCGAGGACGTCGTCCGCGAGGCCGCGGCCCTGCCCGGCGTGGTTGGCCCCGGCGACCTGACCGGCCGGCTCGACTACCGAAAAATCCCGACCTTCACCATCGATCCCGACGACGCCAAGGATTTCGACGACGCCCTGTCCGTGGAATATCTCGATCACGGCGACATCCGCGTCGGAGTGCACATCGCCGACGTCAGCCACTACGTGAAGCCCGGCACCGCCCTCGACCGCGAGGCGCAGCAGCGCGGCAACTCCACCTACCTCGTCGGCACCGTCGTGCCGATGCTGCCCGAGAAGCTCTCCAACGGCCTCTGCTCGCTCGTCGAGGCGCAGGACCGCCTGACCAAGGCCGCGCTGTTCACCTTCGGCGCCAACGGCCGGCTCAAGCACACCGCCTTTGCCAATACCGTCATCCGCAGCACCAAGCGGATGACCTACAAACAGGCGTTCGCGCTCATGTTCGAGGACGACCTCAACCAGATCCGCAAACTCCCCCTGCCCGCCGCGCACCAAACGGGTTCGACCGGCCGCGCGCTCAGCGAGCTCCCGGACGCGGAACTCGTCGCCCTCCAAAAATGGGTGCGCCAGCTCTGGACCATCGGCGGCAAGCTCCGCCGCGAGCGCATGAAGGCCGGCAGCCTCGATCTCGACATGCCCGAGACCAAGATCTTCGTCGACGCCGCGGGCTACGCCGACCGGATCGAACTCATCCACAACGACGAGAGCCACCAGCTCATCGAAGAGTTCATGCTGATGGCCAACGAGGCCGTGGCCCATCTCACCCGTTCGCACCACCTGCCTTCGCTCTACCGCGTGCACGACGATCCCGACGAGGCGAAGCTCAACGATTACCGGCAATTCCTCGGCACTTTCAATATCAAGGTCGGCAATCTGGCCAACCGTGACGAGGTCGTCCGGCTGCTCGCGCTCCTCAAGGACCACCCGCAGGGCTACATCCTCCGCACGCAGCTGCTCCGTTCCATGCGCAAAGCCTGCTACCGCGCGTCGCCCGACGGCCATTACGGCCTCAACAAGAAAGACTACACGCACTTCACCTCGCCCATCCGGCGCTATTCCGACCTCGTGGTGCACCGCGTGTTCGACGCCTACCTCGCCAAGCACCAGGGTGGCCACGGCAGCCAGACCAGCTACCGCATCGCGCAGGTGGACAACCTCGCCGAGCACCTCAGCCTCACCGAGATCAACAGCACGGAGGCCGAGCGCGATTCCGTGAAGGTGAAGCTCATGGAGTATTTCGAACGCGAGGCGGAACGGAAGAAGAAGACCGTCTTCACCGCCATCATCACCGACGTCCGCAATCACGGTTTCTTCGTCGAGGTGGCGGAGGCCGGCGCGTTCGGCATGGTGCCGGTGTCATCGCTCAAGGACGACTTCTACGTGCTCAACGGCGCCGGCACGGCCTTCATCGGCCGGAAGACCAAGCGCAAATTCGAGCTCGGCCACAAGGTGCAGGTAGTCGTGGACAAGGTCGACCGCCAGAAACGCCTGATCGACTTCACGGTGCCGTAAGAGTCAGGTTATTGTCGTCTTGCCGGGAAGAACGATTTGCTTTTCTAGGCCGCTATGCGGCTTGCGGCGTTTTCTTTCATAGGTTTTGTCATTTCCTGATAGGAAAAGAATCGTTCGTATGACTGCTATAAATTGTGCCGGCTGGCTTCGGCTCCGTGTCTTTGTGCCTTTGTGGTTCAAGATCGGGTGACGCCGGCAATCGCGTTTGCCGAGCCGGCGACAACTATTTCAGCTCCCCAGCCATGGCTCGCGATGACCGACTTCCCGCCGGTTCTGAGATTCTTCTCCTCGAAGACGACTCCAGCCTGCGCAAACGGCTGGCCGGGTATCTGCGCTCGGCCGACTATAAAGAGCGGATTCCCCTGGCCGAATTGGAACGACGCCTCATTCCGAGTGGCCAGCCTTCAACTCCTTGAACGGGTTGAAGACTTTCAATCCCGGCCGGCGGAAATCTTTGTCGTTGCCGGTGACAATGGTGAGGTTGTGGCGTCGTGCCGTAGCCGCGATATAACTGTCTTCCACCGGCATGCGGACAGCGGCCTTCGTCAAGAGGTGCTCCTGATCCGCCCACACGTGCGCCACCGAGACGTTGAAGCCGTGAATTCTGCCATGCAGCGCATCGACCAGCCGGGTCAGCCAGGCTTGGAGCGCCTCCCTCTGCCGGCCTTCCTTCGTCCGCACCCAATAGGCCAGTTGGGCGATCACGACCGCACTCGTGTAGCACGCATCCTTCTCCGTCTCCAGCCAGGCCACTACCCGCGGGTCGCCTTTGCGTTTGGCCGGCTGGCTCAGCACATCAGCATCGAGCAACCAGCTCATAATTTCCGACGGCGGGGAAGCTGGCGGCGGCGGGGCGGGAGATCATCCATGGCCACCGGACATTGTTTCATGATTTCCAACCAGTCACCCTTTGCCGCTAGGCGGCGAAAAACCAGCGTGTCATCCTCCGGATGAAATTCAGCCTGAAAACTGTCGCCCGGCCGGGTGGGCGCAAGCGAGGCCGGCACGGACAGGCGGCGTTTGGCATCAAGGGTCAGGAGCATGGTGGGATAATCCCACTACCGGTGGATTTGTCAAGCAGGGTGCCGGCACGGTCCCCATCGACCGCCAGCGCAGATCGTCTGCGACAAAGTCGACCGCCAGAAGCGCCTGATCGACTTCACGGTGCCGTAGCGGGATGATTGGAGGCGGGGTGCCCTCACCCCGCTTGCCTTTTGGCCGAAGGTATTGGAATTCCAAGATTGCCGCCCGGACGGCCCGTCCTGCCCGGGTTTGCTTTTTGCCGAATGCCCGTTTCCCTTTCACCCTTCATGAAACACTACGATTTTGCGGAGAAATTCCGCGCCCTCTACGACAAGGCAGCGCAACTCTATGCCGCCGGGCAGCGCGACCAGACAGCCTACTTCAGCGCCGAGGAGAAGGCTTTCCTCGCCGCCAATGGCATCAGCGTGCAGGCCATGTATGATTACGCCGAGGACCAGAACAATGGCGGCGAGCCCGGTTACGACCGCGCCCTGGCCATCGAGACGGTCCGCCGCGACTATTTTCTCAACGCCCAGCACGGCAAACCCTCGACCAAGGTCCTTGAGGTGGACGCCATGCCGGCCAAGACCGACGCCGTGAAGGGCATCGAGTGGCTGCCGCGGATCATCCCGAAGACCAAGGCCAAGCTGCGCGGCGAGCTGCCGCCCTCCCTGATGTATTCCTGCGGCGGCGACCGGAATTTTTTCCGCACGCACGACATCCATCCCGCCGAGTTCCTCAGCCTGGTGTGGCGCAATCTCGACAACGACGGCGCGATCGTCGACTGGGTGGTCAATCGCAGCGGGGCGAAGTGAGGTGTAGGGCGGGGTCGCTGACCCGCCTCCAACGCGGCGGGTC
>JAYVZM010000264.1:0-4385 GCA_043783345.1 Verrucomicrobiota bacterium | reverse complement strand
TCTCGTTCGCCCGCCAGGCCTACAACGACTCGGTCATGACCTACAACACGACCCGCGAGTCCTTCCCGACGAACCTTCTCGCCGGCATGTTCAACTTCACCGAGGCCCAGCTCTTCCAGATCGAGAACACGGCCGAGCGCGCCGCCCCGCAGGTCAAGTTCACCTGACGGCCCGCGCCGCGCCGCGCCAAAAGGCCTTTATGGAAACGCCCCCTTTTTCGACTCCGCCCCCCGCGCCCAGAGGCAACGAAAAGATCTGGAGCATCCTCAGCCACCTCTCCGCGCTGATCAGCCTGGTCGGCGTGGGGCTCCTTCTGCCGCTCATCGTGTATCTGGCCATGAAAGGTGACTCCGCGTATGTCGCCGACAACGCCAAGGAAGCGCTCAACTTCCACCTCTCGGTGTTCCTCTATACCCTGTGCTGCATTCCCCTGATCTTTGTCCTGATTGGGATTCCGCTCCTGGTCGCGATCGGGCTGGCCACCATCGTCCTCTCGATTGTGGCGGCGATCAAGGCCTCCGATGGCGGCTGCTACCGCTACCCGCTCACGATCCGGCTCGTAAGTTGAACGCCGTGTAACGCCGCCGCCAGCTGACAACCCCACTCTTGCGCGCTTCACTCTTTGCTCTAATCTATCCGCCATGAAGTCAACCTACACCGCCATCATCAAAAAAGACGCCAGTTGGTGGATCGGCTGGATCGAGGAGGTTCCAGGCGTCAACGCCCAGGAAAAAACCAAGACCGCGCTGCTGGCTTCACTCCGGGTCATCCTGAAAGAAGCCCTCGAATTCAACCGCGAGGAGGCCCGCAAGGCCGCGAAAGACGACTTCTCCGAGGAGCTGGTCACCGTCTGAGCGATGAAACGGCGTGCGCTGATTCAGCACCTGACTCAGCACGGCTGCGGCTTGATCCGCGAAGGCGGCAGCCACTCTTGGTGGGGCAATCCCGCCAAAAATCGTCGCTCCGCCGTCCCGAGACACACCGAAGTGAACGACCTCCTCGCCCGGAAAATCTGCAAGGATCTCGACATCCCCAAGCCGTAAGAACCTGCCGCTTTTGCCATCATCCTTACCACCTGTGTCCTTACCACTTCGACCAGCACGTTTCGCACGCCGCCACCACCTCATCCGCGTCCATCTGTAATGCAATTCCACCAAATCTTGTTCTCCCAGCGAAACCTTCCCAAGGGAATTCATTTCCCGCGGATCACGCAGATGATCGCGGATGGTTCGAACTTATCCGCGTCTATCCGCGCCATCCGCGGAAATCTTCTGCGCTTTCTTCGGTCGCGGCTCCGCTACGCTGGGTTCATCCGCGGGTAAAAACCTTCCTTCATGCAAAACACCACCGCCTTCACCCTCACCGGCCAGCGCATCACGAAGGAGCTCGGCACCGTGCGCGGCATCGTCGTCCGCTCGCGCTCCATCATCGGCAACATCGGCGCCGGCCTGCAGACGCTCTTCGGCGGCGACATCACCCTCTACACCGAACTCTGCGAACGCGCTCGCCAGGACGCCTACGAACGCATGTGCGCCCACGCCATAACGCTCGGCGCCAATGCCATTATCGGCCTGCGCTACGACGCGACGGAAGTCATGGGCGGCGTCACCGAGGTCCTCTGCTACGGCACCGCTGTCGTCGTCGAGCCGGCGTAAATCCGCCCCTCCCGCTCCCGGATTCATGGACTTCTTCGAAGCTCAGGAGCGAGCCCGCAAACGGACCAACCGGCTCGTTTTCCTCTTCGCGCTCGCCGTGCTCGGCACCATAGCCGCCAGCTACGCCGCCGCGATGGTTCTGGCGCAGAATGTCGCTGGCAGAAATCACCGCTCCTCCCGCTATTATAGCTACAACGAAGCACCGGCGGTGGTGATCGGCTGGTGGGACCCACGGGTCTTCACCGGCGTCGCGTTCGGGACGCTCGCCGTCGTCGGTTGCGCGTCGCTCTTCAAGTGGTCGCAGATGCGCCAGGGCGGCTCCGCCGTCGCCGAGATGGTCGGTGGTCGGCCCGTCAATTTAAAGACCACCGATTTCAAGGAACGCCAGCTGCTTAACGTCGTCGAGGAAATGTCCATCGCCTCCGGCATCCCCATGCCCGCCGTTTATGTGCTCGAGCAGGAGCCCGGCCTCAATGCTTTCGCCGCCGGTCTCACGACGAGCGATGCCGCGGTGACCGTCACCCGCGGCACCCTCGACAAGCTCACCCGCGATGAACTGCAGGGCGTTATCGGCCACGAGTTCAGCCATATTCTCAACGGCGACATGCGCCTCAACGTCCGCATCACTGCCGTCGTGTTCGGCATCCTCGTCATCGGCCTGCTCGGCCGCGGCATCTTGCAGTCGCTGGGCCGCGGCCGGATCAGCGGCGGCGGCGGAAAAAAAGGGGGCGGCATCGCCGTCATCCTCGCCCTCGGCGTCGCCCTGATGATCATCGGCTACATCGGCTATTTCTTCGGCCGGCTCATCCAGGCCGCCGTGTCGCGCCAGCGCGAGTTCCTCGCCGACGCCTCCGCCGTGCAGTTCACCCGCAACCCCGCCGGCCTCACCGGGGCCCTCAAGAAGATCGGTGGCTATGTCCTCGGGGGCAACATCCTCGATTCCCACGGCGCCGAGATCGGCCACTTCTTCTTCGCCCAGGCCTTCAAGTCGAATTTCGGCGGACTCTGGGCCACCCATCCGCCGCTCGAGGAACGCATCCGCGCCGTCGATCCGCAGTGGGACGGCAAGCTCTACGAGCCGGCCCAGGTGGTGGACATCGTGCACGAATCGTCCGCCCTCGCCGGGTTCGGCGGCGGCCAGCGTTATACGCCCGACGAAACCCTGCGGCGCGTGCACGAGGCCCGGCCCGACCTGCCGCCGCCCCGGACCTTTGTCAGCGTCCCCTTCAAGCCGGTGGCGGTGGTCGCCGATGTCGGCACGCTCACCGCGGCGCATTTCCGCCACGCGCAGCTGCTCCTCGAGGCCATTCCCACCCGCCTCCGCGAGGCCACCCGCGACAACTCCGCGGCGCAGGTGCTCGTCTACGGCCTGCTGCTCAACGGCACGAAGGAGGAACGCGATCGCCAGCAATCCCTCGTTGAAAAACACGCCGGGCCCGATGCCGCCACCGCGCTCGCCGGCCTGCGCTCCGCCCTCAGCCTGCTCGATCCGGTGGCCCGCCTCCCCCTCCTGCAGATCGCGCTCCCCGCCCTGCGCTCGCTCCAGGGCGCCGCGCTCGACCGCTTCTTCACCACCCTCGACGAGCTCGTGCACGCCGACGGCCGCGTCACGCCCTTTGAATACGCGCTGCAGAAAATGCTGCTGCACCAGCTCGGCCTCGCCCAAAAGCCCGCGCAGCGTCTCCAGTTCGACTCATTCGACGCCGTCCGCGGGGAGATCGCCGTCGTGCTTTCCGCGCTCGCCCATCTCAGCGCCAAGGATTCCGCCTCCGCCTTTGCCGAGGGCGCGGCGCAGATTCCCGTCATCCGCGACCAGCTCGCCCTGCTCGCCCCAGTCGCGAGCGGGCTCGAGCAGGTGGATGCCGCCCTCGACAAACTCGCCGCCAGCTCGCTGCCCATCAAGCAGCGCGTGCTGGTCGCCGCCGGCCATGTCATCGCCGCCGACGGCACCGTGACCGTCGAGGAGGGCGAACTCTACCGCGCCCTCGCCGCCACCCTCGACTGCCCGATGCCAACCTTGGGAATGGCCGCATGATCGTTATTCCCCACTGCCGGCCAGACAGATTGCTCTCGCGGCTTCTCGCAGCGCCGAAGCCTTGGCGAAAGCGGGTGCCAACCCTCGGCATGGCGGCCAGCGCCACCGCCGACGATGGAGTCGCGTGGACGCGCCAGCTCCTCGCTGAACTCCAGATTCCGGGTCTGGCCGCCTACGGCCTCAAACCGGCCGACGTTCCCGCCCTCGTGGACAAAACCGCCCAGGCGAGCAGCATGAAAGCCAATCCCCTTCCTCTGACCGGCGATGAATTGGCCGCGATCCTGGTGGCCGCGCTCTGAAGCCTTCTCCTTTGGTCGGTCGGTAGAACTCTGTGGCGGGCACGGTCCGGCGGCAGAATCGGTCCGCGATGACCCCTTTTCGCCCATTAATGCGCATTGATCGACAGACCCCTTTTACTGCCATGATCTCCGCCCTTCTCGTCCTCGCCGTTCTCGTCCTGCTCGTCGCCACCGACGTGAACACCGATTCGTCCGACCGCCCCCGGCAATAGCCCGGGTCCTGCGACCGGCTTCTTACCGATTCCTCAGCCAACTGGCCAGAATCGCGATCACGATCGATCCCGCGATCAGGCTGCGGGCATAAAGCTTGCGCTTCGCCTCGTCCGGGAGCCACCCCGACTCCTTCTTGCTCAGCCAGGAAAACAGGAAGACCGGAATCAGGATGACATAGAGCCA
>JAYVZM010000263.1:0-10899 GCA_043783345.1 Verrucomicrobiota bacterium | reverse complement strand
CTGCGTCTCGGCGGCGAACTGGGCCTCGCGCCGGTCGAGCAGATCGCTCTGCTTGTGCAGGCGCTCGCGCTCCCCTTTCAGCTCGTTGGCGAGGTTCTCGATCTCGATGGTCCAGAAATTCCAACCCCGCTGCCGCTCCTCGCCCCCGAGCACGTCCTTGTGCGGCACGATCAGGATGGCATGTTCCAGCACGACCGTGGCGGCGCGCCAATAGGAGTAGAGGCCGGTGCCCAGGCCCACGACGAGGCCGAGCGCGGCGGCAAAAAAGGGATTGGCCAGTATTTTCATGGGGAAACGATGGTGGAGGCGGCGAGCCGGCGGGCCACGCGGAACCCGCCCATTTCGTCGAGTTCTTTCTGCGCCTCACGCTCGATTTCCTGGCGATAGACGGCGCGGGCTTTTTGCTCGAGCTTCTCGACAATCCGCACCGCGCGGTGCGCCTCCATGTAGGCCTGGCGGCGCTCCTCCATCCGGGCGCGGGCTTCGATGAGCGCGCGTTCGGACGCGATCTCCTCGTCGCACACCCGGCGGTAGGCGCCCCAAAAGGCGATCTCGTCGGCCGCCCGGAAGGTGGCGCGCCGGCCGTTGTGCATCAGCGTCTCGAGTTCTGCCCGGCGCGACCGGACGGCGGCGAGCTGCTCCTCGGCCCCGACATAGGCATGCACGGCGGCCGCGAACGCCTCGCGCGCCAGCGCCTGGCGGTGCGCCCGCAAAACGGCCACCGGCCGCAGGGGAAAGCGGAATTTTTTCATGGGGCGACGATTTGTTTGAGGTCGGCGTAGCATTGCGCCCGGGGGGTGTGCTCATGCACGGGTTGGCGGGCAAATTTTCCCAGCGGCTCATGCAGCGCGATCGCCTGGTCGAGCGCCGCGTTCGCGCCCTTCTGGTAGGCGCCGATGGAGATGAGGTCCTCGTTTTTGCGGTAAAGCGCGAGATGCTCCCGGGCGTTCGCCGCGAGGGCGACCTCCTCGGGCGTGCAGATGTCGCGCGTGAGGCGGCTCACGCTCTCGAGCACGTCGATGGCCGGATAGTGATTGAAATGCGCGAGGTGGCGCGAAAGGACCAGATGCCCGTCCAGGATGCCGCGCACGGCGTCGGCCACGGGCTCGTTCATGTCGTCGCCCTCGACCAGCACGGTGTAGAGCGCCGTGATGGTGCCGGTTTCGCCGGCGCCGGAGCGTTCCATCAGGCGCGGCAGCATCGCGAATACCGAGGGCGTGTAGCCGCGCGTCGCGGGTGGCTCGCCGATGGCCAGGCCGATCTCGCGCTGGGCCATGGCAAAGCGGGTGACCGAGTCCATCATCAGCAGCACGTTCTTGCCCTGGTTGCGCCAGGCCTCGGCGATGGCCGTGGCCGTGAAGGCGGCGCGCAGGCGCAGCGGCGCGGGCTGATCGGACGTGGCGACGACGACGATCGCGTGTTTCATGCCTTCGGGACCCAGGTCCTTTTCGATGAATTCGCGCACCTCGCGGCCGCGTTCGCCCACGAGGGCCACGACCACGACGTCGGCCTCGGAGCCGCGGGCGATCATGCCCATCAGCGTCGACTTGCCGACGCCGGAACCGGCGAACAGGCCGAGGCGCTGGCCGCGGCCGAGGGGGACAAAGGCGTCGATGGCGCGCACGCCCGTGGCAAAAGTGGCGCTGATGCGCTGGCGGCGCAGCGGATGGGGCGGAGCGCCGGTGCCGTAGTCATTCTGCTCGACGGGCAGCAGGCCGTGGCCGTCGAACGGCCGGCCGAGCGCATCGAGCACGCGGCCGAGCATCTCGGGGCCGGGGCGCGGGAGCGGCGGCCGTTCCAGGGCGGCCACCTCGCAGCCGACGTGCAGGCCGTTGGTATTGCCCAGCGGCATCAACAGAACCCGGTGCTCGCGGAAGCCGACGACCTCGGCTTGCACGGAAAAATCAGCGCGCGGCGAACGCAACAGGCAGAGCTCGCCCAGGCCGACATTCGGCCCGTCGGACTCGATGATCAGGCCGGTGACCGCGGTGACCGTGCCGAGCCGCTGCACCGTGGGCAGGTGGCGCACCTGGGTGCGGATGGCCTCGATCAGCGGTGTGACGCTCGTGTTCATGCGACGGCGAACGAGCGGGCGAGCGCTTCCAGCTTGGTCTGCTGGCGGGCATCGGTGAGGCCGAAGCGGCTGCGCACCTGGCAGTCGCCGGAAGTCAGCGTCAGGTCGGGGCGGATTCTCAGGCCGGGGTAGCGTTCGATCCAGCCCGGGTTGAGTTGGGTGAACAGCTCGGCGTCGCGCGGGCAAAGGATGAGTTCGAGGTTTTCGCGTTCGGGGAAAAGCTGCTCGAGGGCGTCGCGGCAGAGGGCGTCGATGATTTCGACCGGCGGCTCGTAGCCGGCGAGGAGGTGCTTGGCGATGTCCACCGCCAGGGCCGGCAGGGCGTCGCGCATCTGCTTGAGCAGGGCGGGTTCGAGGTTGGTCAATTGCTCGAGCACCGTGCTGCTGAGGTGGGCCACCTCGCTGCGGATGTCGACCATCTGCTGGTCGGCCAGCGCGCGCGCGGCGTCGATGCCGCGGCGGTAGGAAGCCTCGCCATGGGCGTTGTATTCCGTCTCGGTGTAGAGGCGGCCGGCCCGGCCCGGCGTCACGGTGCCGGTAAGCGGCCGGTCGAAGGGAATGAGCTTGGTGTGGGCCATGGGTGTCAGGCCACGAGGGTGTCGGAGCTTTCCGTCTCGAGGGAAATGGTGCCCTCCTCCTCGAGCCGGCGGACCACCTGGATGATGGCGTCCTGGGCGATCTCGACGTCCTTGAGCCGGACGGGCCCGAGCATGTCGATTTCCTCGCGCAAGCTCTCGGCCGCGCGTTTGGAGATGGCGGCATAGATCTTGTCGCGGATGGTCTCGCTGGCGGATTTCATCGACACCGCCAGGTTGGCCGAGTCGACCTCGCGCAGCACGCGCTGGAGATCGGCCGCCTGGAGGCGGTTGAGGTCCTCGAAGCTGAACATCTTCTTGCGGATGGCGGCGCCGAGCTGGGCGTTGCGCTCCTCGAGCCGGGCGAGGAGGTTCTTGGACATCTCCTTGTCCAGCTGGTTGAGCAGGTCGGCCACGGAGCGCACGCCCCCGCTGCGATGGAAGGAAGGGCGGGCCTTGGTGTCGAAATGCTTGCCGAGCGAGCGGACAATCTTGGAGACGAGATCGAGCGAGGTGGACTCGATCGTGCCAAGGCGCTCGACGACCTCCTCGCGCACCTCGGGACTGAGCAGGGTGAAGACCTCCGTGGCCTTCGGCGTATCGAGATAGGACAGCAGGAACGAAATGGTCTGGGGCTGCTCGGACTTGATGAGATTGTAGATCTGCCGGCCCTCCATTTCGCTGATGTCCTTGACGACATCGACGGAGGTGCCCACCGGGCCCACGCGGCCGATGATGGCCGAGGCCTTGTAATCGCCCTTGGCGAGTTCGAGCGTGCGCTGGGCATACGACAGGCCGCCGAGCGAGGAATTCATGCTCCCGGCCACAATGCCGCCAAATTCCTCCAGCGCCTGCTTCTGCACCGCCTCGGGCACCATGGGGAACACGGACATCTCGCGGCAGAGCACCTCGATGATGGGCTCGTCCAGATTTTTCAGCACCTCGGAGGCCGCCTCGGGCCCGACGCAGATGAGGAAGATGGCGAGCTTCTGCTGCCGGGAAAGTTTGCTGTAGTCGATGTCGGACATGATGGGCTCAGTTCTTGCTGGCTGGCGTGGCGACCCAGTCGCGCAGCGCGGCGCCGATATTGGCCGGCTTGTGGCGGATCAACTGGTTGAGCATCTCGGGCGTCACGTTGCTCCCACCGTTGGGCAGGGCCCGGCCCATGGCCTCGGGCGGCAGCGAGAGCACCTCGACCGGGACGGCTTCGGGTTTCTGCTTGGAAAGGAGGCGGAGGAAGAAGGCGAACACGCCCAAGGCGGCGGCGACGGCGGCCCAGCGGCTGCCGGCCTCGACCCAGCCCATCCAGCGGTTCTCGCTCTGGAGGGCTTCGATCTGCGCGGGCAATTGCACCGCCGACTGGAACGGCACTTCCTGAAGGGAGACAAGCGAATCGGGCGACTGGCCGGGCGCGGCCTTGAGCCCGAGGGCGTTGAAGACGAGCTGACGGAGGGCGTTGAGTTCCTCGGGGGTGCGTTTGACCACGGCCGGCTCGGCGGCCGGAGCGCCGGCGGCGGCGACGGCGGGGGCGGCGGGGGCCGTCCGCTGGGCGATGAAGACTGCGGCGCTGACGTTCTTCACCGTGCCCGGATTGCGGGTGACGTTGGTGGTGGTGCGGTTGATCTCGTAAGTGGTGGTGCGGTTCTTGCGGTTCTGTTCGCTGGTGGAGGTCGGCTTGGGCGCGGCGTCGGCGGTGGTGCCGGCCTTGTCCGGGAGATTGGCGCTGATGCCCACCGCGGTGTTGTTGCGCTGCTCGGCTGAGTTGGTGACGTCCTCGGTGATGGTCTGGGAACGCACGACCTGGCCGTCCGGGTCGTATTTTTCCTGGGTGGAGGTGGTCGCCTCCGTCTCGATCTCGGCGGAGACGCGGACGACGGCGTTGCCGGGCCCGATGACCGAGGCGAGCATGGTCTCGACTTTCTTGGCGAGGTAGTCCTCCACCTGCTGCTTGTAGCGCATCTGGCTGGAGGCGGTGCCGAGCGCGGGATCCTGCTTCAATTCCTCGGAAAGCACGTGCCCGCGGTTGTCGACCACGGCGACGAAATCGGGCTGCAGGCCCTGCACGGAGTTGGCGACCAGGTTGCGGATGGCGTTGACCTGCTCGGTCTCGAGGCGGCCGCCGCCCACGTCGACGAACACCGACGCGGAGGGCTTGATGCCCTGATCGGTGAGGAGGAGCCGGTTTTCGGGCTGCACGATCATCACGCGGGCGGAGCGGACGCCCTGCAATTGGGCGATGGTGCGGGCGAGTTCGCCCTGGATGGCGCGGAGATAGTTCGTGCGTTGCACAAAGTCCGAGAGACCGAACTGCCCCTTGTCGAAGATCTCGAACCCGACGCCGTCGCCGCTGGGCAGGCCCTTCGAGGCGAGATCCATGCGCAACTTGTAAACCTGGTCGGTGGGCACCGACACGGCGGTGCCGCCGGCGCTGACCTGATGGGGGATGTTCTGCGTCTGGAGCTGGCTGATGATGACCGCGGCATCCTTCTCGCTCATGCGCCCGTAGAGCAGCTGGTAGTCGGGCCGGCGCGACCAGACGACCACGGCAATCAGGCCGCCGATGACGGCGAGCGAGGCGACCACGAGCGAGACGCGCTGGTTGAGGCCGAGTTCGCCCCAGAGGGCGACGAGGGATTTGAGGAAATTATTCATTGCAAAACATCACTGGGTTCACACCTGCATGCGCATGAGCTCCTGATAGGATTCGATGAGCTTGTTGCGCACCTCGACCATCAGGGAAAACGAGACGCTGGCCTCCTGCATGGCGATGACGCTCTGGTGCAGTTGGTCGGAGTCGCCCAGCAGCACGCGCTGGGTGAGTCCTTTGGCCTCCGCTTGCTTGGCATCGACCGTGGCGACGAGGCCGTCGAGCATGCGGCCGAAGCCGTCCGGGGTCGCGGGCGCGAGCGTCCCGCCGAGGTGCAAGCCCGGCAGCTTGGGCAGCGGGGCATCAATCTTGGTGAGCGCCGGAGCGCCGGACAACAGGGGATTGATGGAGCCGATGGGGGACATGGGGTAAAATCAGGGGCGAGGGTTATTTGCCGATTTCGAGCGTGCGTGTCGCCATCATGCGGGCGTTTTTCACGACCGAAAGATTGGCCTCGTAGGTGCGGGAGGCGGTGATGAGGTCGACCATTTCCTGGGAGAGATTAACGTTGGGCATGGTCACGAGACCGTCGGCCGTCGCATCGGGATGCTGCGGATTGTAAACCTGCTGGCCGGGCGACCGGTCGGTGCTGACCTGCGCCACCCGCACGCTTTGCAGGGCCCCACCGGACGAGCCCTGACTGCGGATCAGCTCGGTCTCGAAGGACACGACCTGGCGCTGGTAGGGGCCGCCGCTCGCTGTGCGCGTGGTCTGGGCGTTGGCGATGTTCTGGGCGACGATATCGAGGCGGGTCTTCTGCGCGGCCAGGGCGCTGGCGCTGATGTCGATGCCCGAAATGAGATTCATGGTGGATTAAAGCAGCGCTCAGCTGGTCCGGCCGGTGATGGCCATCTTCAGCTGCTTGATGTTTTGCGAAATGATTTCGGTGAGGTATTCGTGCTCGACGGCGTTGCGGTTCATTGCCAGCAGCTCGTGCTCCAGCTCGACGGAGTTGCCATCGGGACGGAGCGCCCGGGCGGACGGATCCTCAATCAGGCGCGGTTTGATCGCGCCGGACTCGGTGGACAAATCGCCCGCGGCGAGACGGGCCTTCAGCTGCTCGGCAAAATCCGGCGCGACGTCCACCCGGCGGTAGCCGGGGGTCTCGGCATTGGCGATGTTCGCCGCGATGGCTTCCTGCCGCACGACCGCGGCATCGAGGAGCTTCCGGGCCAGGACGTAGTTGTCAGACTGGAAGATGGGGTCGACCATTATGTGCCCGACCAACGCAACGTTCATGCCAGTAAAATCTGCCGGGGCCGAACCCGCTATTTTGCAGGGAGTTAAAATTTTCTCCGCCCGCCTCGCTAAATTATTTCGCCTGGCCGGCCGGTCGGCGCCCTCCCCCGGGGCAAATATTGCCGCCGGCAACGCTATTGCTGTGTGATAACCGCTACACTCTGGCGGGTTTGCGTCGATATCAGGACCACCCCCATCACATGAGGGAAAACGAATTCGAATTCATCCGCGGCCTCGTTTACGAGCACAGCCGCATCAATCTCGGACCGGACAAGCGCGAGCTCGTGTCGGCGCGTCTGGGCAAGCGCCTGCGCGCCACCAAGCTCCCGTCGGTTGGCGCCTACTGCCGCTTCCTCCGCTCCGAGCACGACGGCGAGGAACTGGGGCATCTGATCGATGTGATTTCGACCAACCACACCTTCTTCTTCCGGGAGATGGCGCATTTCGATTTTCTCCGCGCCACGGTCGTGTCGGAGATGAAAGCCCGGGCCCGCGCCGAACACTGGCCGCGCCTGAACATCTGGAGCGCCGCCTGCTCCTCGGGCGAGGAGCCCTACTCCGTTGCGATCACCCTCGACGAATGCCTCGGCGCCACCTGGCCCTGGCACATTGTGTGCACCGATATTTCCAACCGCATCCTCGTCAAGGCCACCGCCGGCATTTATCGCGAGGACACGGTCGACCGGCTCGACCCCGGACGCATTCGCCGCTACTTCCAGCGCGGCTACGGCCCGCAGGCGGGCAACTACCGCGTCAAACCCGCGCTGCGGGCCGGCCTTTCCTTCCAGCAATTGAACCTCCTCGAGGGCCCGCCCGCCGTCTCGCACCCGTTCCACGTCATTTTCTGCCGCAATGTCATGATCTATTTCGACCGGCCGACGCAGGAAGAACTCATCCAGAAACTCACGCAGCACCTCGTGCCCGGCGGCTACCTGTTCGTCGGCCACTCGGAGAGCCTCACCGGCATCCACCATACGCTGCAAACGATCCAGCCCGCCATCTACCGGCGCTCTCCCGCCTCCTGAACCCATGCCGTCGAAAAAAATCCGTGTCCTGATCATCGATGACTCTGCCGTCGTCCGCCGGATGGCGGCGGATGCGTTGAGCGCCGATCCGGAAATCGAGGTCGTCGGCACCGCCGTGGATCCCTACGCCGCCCGCGACAAGATCAAGGAGCTCAACCCCGATGTCATCACCCTCGACATCGAGATGCCGCGCATGGACGGGCTCACCTTCCTCGAAATCCTGATGCAGCGCCGGCCCACTCCGGTGATCGTGATGAGCTCGCTCTCGCAGCGCGGTTCCGAGCAGGCGCTCGAGGCCTTGCGGCTCGGCGCGTTTGACGTGCTCGGCAAGCCCGGCGGCGCCTATTCGTTCGGCGACCTCGGGGCGCAACTGATCGCCAAGATCAAGGCGGCGGCCGGCGCGCCGCTGCGGGCCCTGGCCCCGCCGTTGCGGCTCGTGCGCCAGGCCGGCTCCGCCCCGCCCCAGCTGATGGGACCCGCGGCGGTGCGCCCGCTCGATCCGCGCTCCGTCATCCTGCTCGGCGCCTCGACCGGCGGCACGGAGACACTGCGCGAAATCGTCACCCGCCTGCCGCCAAATCTTCCGGGCATTGCGATCGTGCAGCACATCCCCCCCATGTTCTCGCACGCGTTTGCCGCGCGGTTGAACAGTCTCAGTTCGCTGGATGTCCGCGAAGCGATCGACGGCGACCTGCTGACCCCCGGGGTGGCCCTGGTCGCGCCGGGCAATTTTCACCTCCTGCTGCAATGGCAGCATGATCGCTACCGCGTGCGCGTGGTGGACGGCCCGCAGATCTGGCACCAACGCCCCTCCCTCGACCTGCTCTTCAAGTCCGCCGCCGACTGCGGCGCCGCCCCCCACACCGTGGCCGGGGTGCTGACCGGCATGGGCAAGGACGGCGCCGAGGGCCTGCTGCGCCTGCGCGAGAAGGGCGCCACGACCTTTGCCCAGGACGAGGCCAGCTCCGTCGTCTACGGCATGCCCCGCGCCGCCTGGGAAAACAGGGGGGCCGAACGCCAGCTTGCCCTCGGCCGGGTCGCTGATTTTATTGTGCAGCAGTTCGTTTCCAACCGGGCGTCGCATCCCGCCGCCGTCCCCACCCCATGAGCTTGCCTTCCCTCCAGCCCGCCTTTCCGGCCAACCTGACCGCCTCCCCGGCCATCCTGATCGTCGACGACGAACCCTTCGTCCTTTCCGCCCTCAAGGAAACCCTCGAACGCGAACGTTATCATGTCGTGGCCGTCTCCAGCCCGCTCAAGGCCCTGGCCCTCGTCGCCGATCGCGAGTTCGCCGTCATCATCTCCGACCAGCGCATGCCCGAGATGATGGGCCTCGATTTCCTGATCGAGAGCAAGCGCCTCCGGCCGCACACCTCGCGCATCCTCATCACCGCGGTGCTGTCGCTGCCCACGCTGGTGGACTCGATCAACAAGGGTGAGATCTTCCGCTTCATCGCCAAGCCCTGGCTGCGCGAGGAGCTGACGGCCACGGTCCGCAATGCCGTCAACCGCTACGAGCTCATCACGCACAACGTCGCGCTGCAGGCCGAGGCCCAGCGCCTGAACGAGGAGCTCAAGGCCGCCAACACCGCGCTCGAGTCCCGGGTGAGCGACCTCGAGCAGCAGCGCCAGCAGCTCGACACCCTCAACCGCGAGCTGGCCACCTCCTACGAACACTCCCTCGAACTCTGCCGCCGCATCCTCACGACCTTCGATCCCGTGCTCGGCGGCCAGGCCAAGACCCTCGTGGAAATCTGCTCACGCATGGCCGAGACGGAGCACTTCAACGACGAGGAGCGGCGCGTGCTGCGCTCGGCCCCGCTGTTGTGCGACCTCGGCCTCATCGGCATCCCCCGCGAACTGTTCCGCGCCTTCCGCACCCATCCGGACCGCCTGACGGAGCGCGAACGCGGGATGTTGAGCAACCACCCGGTCTTCTCCCAAACCCTCGCGACCTACGTCGACAGCCGGCCCGCCCTCGGCGAGACCATCCGCGCCCACCACGAGCGCTTCGACGGCCGCGGCTATCCCGACGGGCTCGCGGGCAAAAACATCCCGTGGACCGCGCGCTGCCTCGCCGTGGCGGTGGACTTTGTCGAGTCCGCACTGCCCAAGCAGGCCGCCCTCGACTCCATCCTCGCCGAATCCGGCCAAGCCTACGATCCGGAGGCCGTGCGGCTCTTCCTGAAGGTCACGCAACTCACCCGGCTGCCCCGTCAGGTGCGGGAGATCATGCTCGAGGAGCTTGAGCCCGGCATGGTGCTGGCCAGCGGGCTCTACAGCCCCCACGGCCTGTTGCTCATCGGCGAGGGCCAGGAACTCGGTCAGGCCACCATCGCCAAGATTCGCAGCCACAACCAGATTACCCCCATCCAGCAGCGCTTCCTGGTGTATTTGTGAGCCGGGCCTCTCGATCGCCGTGCTAACCGCTTAATTTTTACCCGTGGCAGCCGTTAATCAATCTAGCCTCGGGTGTTACTCTCCGGCGGCTGCCTCCATGCCATTTCAAAACCTCAATCCGGCGGCGCGCCCCTCGGCGCAGCGCGGACGTTGACCATGGGTTCACCCACCATCGGCTCCGTCTTTGCGCAACGCGTCATCATCGGCGTCGGTGACATGGCGGTGTCCAACAATCCGCAGGTGATCCTCAGCACGTATGCGCTCGGTTCGTGCATTGGCGTCATCGCCTACGATCCCGTCAGCAAGGTCGGCGGCATCCTGCACCTCATGCTGCCCGATTCCACCATCTCGCCCGACAAGGCCGCGAAGCATCCCGCCATGTTTGCCAACACCGGGCTGCCCCTGCTCTTCCGCGCCATGGGGGGCCTGAAGGCCGAGCGCAACCGCGTACGCATCATGGTCGCCGGCGGCGCCGGCATGCTCAGCGGCTCCGACCCGTTCAAGATCGGCGAGCGCAATACGACCGCCACCATGGATTTTCTCGCCAAGAACGGCCTGGCCGTGTCCCTCCACAACATCGGCGGCTCGATCAACCGCACCGTGCACCTCGAGATCAGCAGCGGCAACCTCACGCTGAAGACCCCGCTCGGCAGCCAGCAGTTCAGCCTCTTCGCCTGAGCCGCGGCTTCGCCGCGAAACTCGCCGTGACCGCTCCTCTCATCCCCGCCTGATTTTACTGCCCGGTTGCCCTCAGGTGTTGGTTGACCCCCCCCGCCGCTCCCGGCGCAAACTGGCCGCGCACTTCAGCCGCAATCACCGGCGGGGGGCCTCATCCAGGCCGCGCGCCCAGCCGGCCGCCGCCTCCGCCCGAACTCAAAACGCATAAGCGGCCGCGCTCCTGCTCTCCCACTCGGAACGGGCTTGTTCAACCGGCGTCAA
>JAYVZM010000262.1:0-10911 GCA_043783345.1 Verrucomicrobiota bacterium | reverse complement strand
CCGGCCGCGCAGGCTGGCGATGAGGTCGCGCACAATGATGATCTGGTGCGGGTCGAGGCCGATGGTCGGCTCGTCCATGATGATGACGGCGGGCTCGGACAGGATGGCCTCGGCGATGCCGACGCGCTGGCGGTTGCCCTTGGAGAGGCGGCCGAGGATGCGGTGGCGGTTGCGCTTGAGGTCGCACAATTCGAGCACCTCGTCGATGCGGGCGCGGAGTTTCGCCCGGGGCATCTCCTTCAGCCGGCCGCGGAACCAGAGGTATTCGGACACGCGCATTTCCTCCGGCAGCGGGTTGTTTTCCGGCATGTAGCCGACGTGGCGTTTGGTGGCCTCGGGATGGCTGGCCACCGGCACGCCGCAGATGCGCACCGAACCGGAGTTGGCCGGCAGATAACCGGTGAGGATGCGCATGGTCGTGCTCTTGCCCGCGCCATTCGGGCCGAGCAGCCCCACGATCTCGCCCCGTTTCACGGTGAAGCTGAGGTCGTTGACGGCGGTGAGCGAGCCGTAGGCCTTCGTGAGATGGGAGACCTCTATGGTGATGTCGGGGATTTCGGCCATGCAGGCGGTGTCATTTACACGGGGAATCGTCCCCGCGAGCAAGCCTGCGTATCAGGCGGCCGGCGCGACCGGCTTGCCCAAGGTGACCTCGCCGGCGCGAAAGCGTTCCGTGCGGCCGGAGGTCAGGCGCACGATCAGCGAGCCCTCGTCGTCGATCCCGGTGGCCGTGCCCGTGTGGGTGCGGACGCCTTGCACCACCGAGACCGGCCGGCCGCGGAGCACGTCATAGCTCTTCCACAGGTCGGCGAACTTGTCGCGGTAGGCGCCGCCGACAAACTGGCCGTAGGCCGCCAGCACGCGCCCGATGAGGGCGGCGGCGAACCGGTTCAGATCCACCGGTTTCCCGGTGGCCTCGGCCAGCGAGGTGGCGGTGCGCTGCAGCTCGCGGGGCAGCTCGCTGGTCCGGCCGTTGAGATTGAGGCCGAGGCCGAAGACGAGGTCGCGGATCTGGTCGGCGTCGATGCGGGCCTCGGTCAGCATGCCGCCGACCTTGCGGTCCCTCACGAGGAGATCGTTGGGCCACTTGAGGCCGAGCTGGATTTTGCAGAAATTGGCGATGAGCTCGCAGATGTTCAGCCCCATCCAGAGGGTGAAATCCTGCATGTGCGTCGGCTCGAGCTTGGGCCGGAAGACGAAGGTGCAATAGAGATTGCCGGCAGCCGGGCTGTGCCAGACGCGGCCGCGGCGGCCCCGGCCGGCGGTCTGCTCGCGCGCGAGGATGACCAGCGGCACGGCACAACCGGCGGCGAGCTGGCGTTCGGCCTCGTTGTTCGTGCTGTCGACGCGGTCGAGGCAGACGAGATGCAGGGCGTGCGGCCGGCCGCCCAGGTAGGCCTGCACCAGTGTTGGGTGGAGCTGGGTGGGGGTCTGGAGCAGCCGGTAGCCGCGGCTGCGCAGACCCTCGAAGGCGAAGCCCTGCCGGGTGAGTTTTTGCAACTGCATCCACACCGCCACGCGCGAGATGCCGAGCAGCCGGGCGAGCCGGGCGCCGGAAACGGGCCGGGAGTCGGCGACCAGGAGTTCGCGCAGGATGGTGATTTCGGTTTGGGGCATGAAAAATTTTGTCGCCGCGACGGGCCGGACCGCTACCAAAACAGAGAGCGATGCCTGCGCAAATGTCATTTGCGGATTTTCTGAATTCCACGGCCGCCGGAAATTCGCCGCCTCCGGGACTCAGCCGGGCGTTGCAGGCGTTGTGGCACGAGGCGCGGGGTGAATGGGACACCGCGCACGCCCGGGCGCAGGAAGCCGAAGGGAAGGACGGCGCCTGGGTGCACGCCTATTTGCATCGTAAAGAAGGCGACGAGGGCAACGCCGGCTATTGGTATCGACGGGCCGGGCGGCCGGTGGCGCAAGGCGGGTTACGGGCCGAGTGGGAAGAGATTGTGCGAGAGCTGCTCTGATTTTGGAGGCAGGTGCAGCGAATATTGCAGCCAGCGGGGTGAGGGCACCCCGCCTCCAATTTAAAGGAGTCCCGTCTCACGGTTTGTTGATGGCGTCGCGCATGACCTTGGCCTGGGCGGGATCCACCACCTCGGTCACCTTGGCCATGTCGAGGACGTCCTTCGTGAATTCCTGCTTCTTCTTGAGGTCGTAGTCCTCGCGGGCACGATCCGCGGCCGACTTGGCGCCCGTCCACGCGGGGAGAGTGAATTTATTCAGCACATCGCGGTCGAGGGAGCTGGAGTTTCTCTTCGCGAGCAGCTCGTTGAAATCCTTGCTCTTCATCACGACTCCCTCGGTGAGGTTCAGCCGGGGGCGTTTCTTCTGGACCGTGACCTTGGGCAGTTCGAGCACCTCCGGGTCGGGGGCAGCGGGCTTGGCTTCCGGCGGGGCCGGTGCATATTTGGGCAGGACCGAAGTTATTTCCTGCGTGAGTTGGGGCGACGGCCTGGCGGTTTTGGCTTCGGCCGGTGCGGGCGCCGGGGACGGTTCCTCGGCCCGCAACTGGGCCAACGGTGCGGCGACGAACAGGGGCAACAGGAGTCCGGCTAGTTTCATAAAGGATAAGACAGATGTTTGGGCCTTGGTTTCCAACAAATATCTTTCGGAGCCCGAGGAACTACGGGGACACCGCGCGAGGCTGGCCCCCGGCCGGTCCCACGCTCTCAATCATCCTTGGGCAGTTTCCTCGGATCCATCGCGACGCGCAGTTTGGCCGCTTCCTTGGGATCACTCAGGCTGATCGTCTTGACGATGTTGTCCAGCCGGTCGATCTCGTCGGCGAGCTTGCGGCTCTCATAATACCGGCGGGCGCGGACGGAGGGTGGCGTGCCGAATAGGGGAATATAGAACCAGCTGTTCAACGCCCACTCCAGGTCCGTCATGGAATCACGGTAAGCGGCCATGGATTTCTGCCGGATGGCGCGTTCGGTCAGCCAGACATCGGGATCGTTGGTGGGGATCCGTTTTTCCAGCACCGTGATCTTGGGCAATTCGAGGACGTCGGGATCGCGGGGTGTGACTGGTGCGGCGACCGGACCGGCGGCCGCCGGCGGGGTGGCGGGTGGCGTGAACCTGGGCAGGGTCGCGCGGATTTCCCGACTCAAACGGGGAGAGGTCCGTGACGGATTGGCCGCCGCTGGTTCGTCAGCCGTCGACCACGCCGGGCTCGCCATCAGAAGGAGCAGCAGGGGTCCGGCCGGTTTCATGGATTCTCCTGCGACATCAGTTTCAGGGGAAGTTTCCAAAAAAACTCGCGGAGGGGCAGCCGTTTGACGCTGCCCACATGGCCCGGCTCAGGCCTTGGCCAGGGCGTCGACCTCCCGGTGCAGGCGCGGCCAGTGCATTTCGGGGATGGTCGCGCCGAGATGCTGCACGGTCTCGGCGCCGAGCAGCGAGCCGATCGCACCGGCGGCGGGCAGCGAAAACCCCCGAAGGTGGCCATAGAGGAAACCGGCCGCCCAGGCGTCGCCGGCCCCGGTGGTGTCGACCACGCTGGTCACCGCGACGGGAGCGATGCGGTGCAGTTCCTGGCCGCGGGCGATCCAGGCTCCGTCCTTGCCCATTTTAACCGCGGCGATGCCGCCGTGGCTGGCGAGCCGCTGCGCGAGGATGTCGTAGCCGGAGGTCTGGTCCTGGAAGAGTGCGCGGATCTCGTCCTCGTTGGCGAAGATGACGTGCAGCCCCTGCTTGATCTGGGCAAGCAGCCAGTCGCGGGCGAGGTTGACGACCTCGAAGGACGACAGGTCAACGCTGAGGGTGCAGCCGGCGGCGCGGGCCGAGGCGACGACCTTCGCGGCCAGCGCGGGGTTGAACATCAGGTAGCCCTCGATGTGGGCGTGGCGGGCCCCGGCAAAATCCGCGGGCGAAATTTCGTCGGGACTCAGGGTCATGGCGGCGCCGAGGTGGGTGCGCATCGTGCGCTGGCCGTCGGGCGTGACGAGCGAGAGGCAGCGGCCGTTGGGCAGGCTGGCGCGCTTGAAACGCGAGCCATCGCCACCGGCGGCGACGAAATTGGTGAAGTAGTCGAGGGCGGTCTTGTCCGTGCCGATCTTGCCCACGTAGGTGGTGCGCAAGCCGAGCCGCGTGGCGCCGAGCGTGGCGTTGGCGGCCGAGCCGCCAGGCGACACGGCGAGCTGGTCGCCGAGCTGGGCGACGAGGTTGACGATGTCGCTGTCGTCGACGAGCACCATGCCGCCCTTTTCACCGGCGACGTGGGTGAGGAAGGATTCGGGCACGTGCGCCAGCAGGTCCATGATGGGATTGCCGACGCCGACGAGGTCAAAGGTGGGCTGGGACATTATGAGGGGAAAACGGTTTACCCACGAAACACACGAAATACGCGAAAAGGGGAAGAGATTTTTTAACCACGGATATCACAGATGGGCCCGGATGAATTTTGATTTGTAGGGCGGGATCGCTGATCCCGCCTCGCGCGCGGCGGGGTCAGCGACCCCGCCCTACAGATTTCGTGCTCATTCGTGGGCACCTGCTCTTTCTGCTCAGCTGACGGTCAGGCTGGTGGCGAGGATGGGGTCGTCGTCCACCTCGATGACGATGTTGTAGTCGCCGGGCTGGTCGAAACGCAGGTTGCGCAGTTCGTTGATCAGATTGATGCGATGCAGCGGGCTCTGGGATTCGAATTCGCGGTGGAGCAGCTCGGCGGGATTCGTCGGATCGAGGCCCATGGACATCCTGATCTTGTGGACGCCCGGCTGGACGTCGGTCAGGGTGAGGAACCACACCATGTAGGGATGCGTGACCGGGAAGGACCGGGCCTTGATGTTGGAAAACACGCCGAGGATGGTGTGTTTGCCGGAGGCCGGATCGATGTGGACGCCATCGCAGGTGATCCAAGCCAGGAGGGAGGGTTTCGACTGCACAAGGCGCACCATGGGCCGGGATGGGGGAGCGGCAAACTATTTTCTCCGTTTTTCAGTGCGGAAATTGCGGTCGGGCCACCTTTTTCTTGTGTATGGTTCGGGGCCGGTTTTTACCCATAGGCGATGAAGTATATTTTCGTCACAGGCGGGGTGGTGTCTTCTTTGGGCAAGGGGCTCACGGCGGGGGCGCTCGGCGCCCTGCTCGAAATGCGCGGACTGAAGGTGCGCATCCAGAAGTTCGACCCCTATCTCAATGTCGATCCGGGCACGATGAGCCCATTCCAGCACGGCGAAGTCTACGTGCTCGACGACGGCGCGGAGACTGACCTCGACCTCGGCCACTATGAGCGGTTCACGTCGGGCAAGCTCTCGCGCCACAACAGCCTTTCCTCCGGCCAGATTTACGAGGCCGTCATCGCCAAGGAACGCCGCGGCGATTATCTCGGCAAGACCGTGCAGGTGATTCCGCACGTCACCAACGAAATCAAGCGCCGGATCTACGGCGGCGGCAAGGGCGTCGACGTGCTCATCACCGAGATCGGCGGCACGACCGGCGACATCGAAGGCCTGCCGTTCCTCGAGGCCATGCGGCAGTTCGCGCTCGAGGTCGGGCCGAAGGATTGTGTCTTCATCCACGTCACGCTGATTCCCTTCCTCAAGGCGGCGGGCGAACTGAAGACCAAGCCCACGCAGCAGAGCGTCGCCAAGCTCCGCGAGATCGGCATCCAGCCGCACATCCTGTGCTGCCGCTGCGACCATCCGATGACCCCGGAGATGCGCGAGAAGCTCAGCATGTTCTGCAACGTGCCGACGAAGGCCGTCATCGAGGAGATGGACGTCCAGTCCTCGATCTACGAGCTGCCGCTCATGCTCCAGAAGGAGGGCCTCGACCAGCTGGTGGTCAACCAGCTCGGGCTCAAGGTCCGTTCCAATCCGAAGAACATCTGGGCCGAGGTCGTCCGCCGCATCAAGTCGCCGAAGCACGAGGTGAAAATCGGCGTCGTCGGCAAATACATCGAGCTGCAGGACGCCTACAAGTCCGTCTACGAATCGCTCAGCCACGCCGGCATTGCCAATCATGCCCGCGTGAAGATTGTCCGCATCGACGCGGAGAACCTGGAAAACAAAGCCGGGCTCGCCCGCCTGCAGCAGCTCGACGGCATTTTGGTGCCCGGCGGCTTCGGCGACCGCGGTATCGAAGGCAAGATCGCCGCCGCCCGTTACTCACGCGAGAAGAAGATTCCCTATTTCGGCCTGTGCCTCGGCATGCAGGTGGCGGTCATCGACTACGCGCGCCACATGCTCCGGTTGAAGAACGCCAACTCCTTCGAGTTCGACGAGCAGACCCCGCACCCGGTCATCGCACTGATGGACGAGCAGCGGCAGGTCGTCCAGAAGGGCGGCACGATGCGGCTTGGCGCCTACGAGTGCAAACTCAAGCCCGGCACCCTCGCGCGCAAGGCCTATGGCCAGGAACTCGTCTCCGAGCGCCATCGCCACCGCTTCGAGGTGAACAACGACTACATCGCGCGCCTCGAGAAGGCCGGCATGGTCATCAGCGGCTGGAACCCCCAACGCGGCCTCGTCGAGGTCGTCGAGTTGAAGAACCACCCGTGGTTTCTCGGCGTGCAGTGCCATCCGGAGTTCCAGTCCAAGCCGAACAAGGCCCACCCGCTCTTCGCCGCCTTCATCGCCGCCGCGATCAAGCACCAGAAGAAGCAGCAGTAGCCGATGCTCTTCGACCCCAAGAAACTCCTCCTCATCGCCGGGCCGTGCTCGCTGGAAAACGAGCAGGTCAGCCGCGCGGCGGCGAAGACACTCACCCAGCTCGCGAGGAAGCACCCGGAATTGAACATCGTTTTCAAGGGCTCGTTCGACAAGGCCAACCGCACCTCGCTCGGCAATGATCGCGGTCCGGGCATGGACGAGGGGCTGGCGCTGCTCCTGATGATCAAGCAGGATTACGGTTTCCCCGTGCTGACCGATTTTCACGAGCGCCAGCAGGCCGCCGCGGTCGGCGAGGTCTGCGACGTGCTGCAGATCCCCGCGTTCCTCTGCCGGCAGACCGACCTGCTGCTTGCCGCCGCGGCGACCGGCCGGGTGGTCAACGTCAAGAAGGGCCAGTTCCTTTCGCCGCAGGAGATGGAGTTCGTCGTTGGCAAATTGAAACAGGGCAAGGCGAAGGAAATCTGGCAGACGGAGCGCGGCACCACCTTCGGCTACCAGAACCTTGTCGTCGACATGCGCTCGTTCGCGCAGATGAAAGCGCTCGGTTATCCTGCGATCTTCGACGCCACGCACAGCGTGCAGCAGCCCGGCGCGGCCGGCGGCAAGACCGGCGGCCGCCGCGAATTCGTCCCCCCGCTCGCCAAGGCGGCGCTCGCCGCCGGCGCGGACGGTCTTTTCATCGAGACGCATCCGGACCCGGCTCGCGCGATTTCCGACGGCCCCAACCAGATTCCGACCGCCGAGCTGCCCGCGCTGATCGCGTCGTGCCTCAGGGTGTGGAAAGCGGTTCGCGGATAGGGTGGAATGCGACCTCCGGGCGCGTTCGGCTACCCACCCCGGCGCTTCGCGTCACCCCTCTTCATAGCGGGGACTCAAGACGGCAAGATCCCCTCTTGAGAGGGGTGCCCGTCAGGGCGGGGTGTGTGGCATTGACCGCACCGCCTCGGTGCGCATCGTGGCGCACAATAAAACACCCTCATGTCCACCTTCATCATCGATGTTCCCGTGCCCTCGATGGGCGCCACCGTCAGCGAATTGACCATCATCAGGATCGCCGTGCAACCCGGCACGGCGGTGACCAAGGGCCAGAAGCTCGCCGCGTTGGAAAGCGACAAGTCGGCCTTTGATTTCGAATCGCCCGGCGACGGCACCGTGCTCGAAATCCAGGCGCAAAACGGCGCCGTGATCCGCTCGGGCGAGCCGTTCCTGCGGCTGGAGACCTCCGATCAGAGTCTGCGGCATCTGGAAATCCGGAGAACAGAGGTCAGAGAGCAGAAGACAGCGGATACACCGGCAAGCGGTTCTCCGTCCTCCGTTCTCCGTCCTCTGATTTGGACGCCGCGCGCCATCAAGATGGCGCAGGAGGCCGGACTGGATCACGCGACGATCCACGACATCACCGCCACCGGCCCCGGCGGCCGGGTATCGGGGGACGATGTGACGAAGTATCTGGCGGCACGGAAGTGAGGGTAGGGCCGGTCTGTGACCGGCCGGCTTGCACCCGCGAAACGGACAGAGGCCGGTCCGAGACCGGCCCTGCTTCAGCCACTCCCCAACTCATAGCTCAGGATGCTCAGCGCGTAGATCGCGGCGGTGTCGCTGCGCAGCACGAGCGGGCCGAGCGTGACCGGCTGGAAGCCGGCGGTGAGGGCCGCGGTCATTTCCGCCGGCGAAAAATCCCCCTCGGGGCCGACGAGCCACAGCACCTTGCGCGGAGCGGAGCCGTGTTGGGCGTGAAAGTGTTTGAGCGCGGGCTTCAGCGTCGTGGCGCCGGCATGCAGGCTGGCGATGAGCTTGAGGTCGTAATCCTTGGCCGAGGGAAGGAAGGCGGCGAGTGATTGGAGCGGCCTGATTTCCGGCAGCCACGGATTGCCGCACTGCTTGGCCGCCTCGATCGCGGTGGTGCGCCATTTCTCAAGCTTCTTGTCCTGGCGGTCGCCGGCGAGATGCACCTGCGTGCGTTCGCTGAGTAGGGGCGCGATGCGCGCCGCTCCGACCTCGGTGGCCTGGCGGATGATGTCGTCCATCGTCGCGCCCTTGGGCAAAGCCTGTGCGAGCGTGATTTCATGGGGCAGGGGCGGGGTCTGCCGGGAGGATTTCACGCGCAGCACGGCGCCGCCCTTGCTGGCGTCGGCGCATTCGGTGATCCACTCGCGGCCGCGGCCGTCGAAGACCACGACCGGATCGCCGCGCCCGCAGCGGTTGACCGCGACCAGGTGATGGCTCTCCTCCGGCGAGAGCCGGATTTCCGCGGGCGCGGTTTCGATCGGCTGGCAGTAAGCGCGAAAGTCGGGCATGACGGACAATGCGTAGCAGCGCGGGTGCGCCGCGACAAGACGGGTTTTATGCCACACTGAACAAGATACGCATTACTTTCGGCAATCGATGACGAGTGCCCGCCGCGCGCTGCGCGCATAGTGTTTCCGATTCGATGAACCAGGCTCCCCTAGCGGTGGCCCGGCCCCACGCACCGAGCCAGATCCCGCCTCATTCGATCTGCGTCACCCACGCGGAGCAGGCGGGCCTTTTACCGGCGACTAGTCCGCTCCAGCCGGCGGGCAAACCCTCAAATTAATCCGACCATGGCCCTCATGCCCGCACCGGAAAGATCCAAGACCGCCCGCTTCGCCCAGCTGGCCGTTACCGACAAGCGCTACAAGATCCTCGACGCGCACATCAAGAAATTCCAGCACCGGCAGGACGCGCTCATCGAGGTGCTGCACAAGGCCCAGGAGCTCTTCGGCTACCTTGAGGACGACGTGCTCCGCTACACCGCCTGGCAGCTCAAGCTGCCCGCCAGCCGCGTCTACGGCGTCGCGACGTTCTACCATTACTTCACGCTCAAGCCGCAGGGCGAGCACACCTGCGTCGTCTGCCTCGGCACCGCCTGCTACGTGAAGGGCGCGAACAAGATCCTCGCCGCCATCGAGGAGCGCACGCACATCAAGGCCGGCGAGACCACGCCGGACAACAAGCTCTCGCTGCTCACCGCGCGTTGCATCGGCGCGTGCGGCATCGCCCCTGCCGTCGTCTACGACGGCAAGGTTGCGCCCAAGCAGACGCCCGCCGACACCCTCGCCCGCCTCAACGGATGGATTTGAATCATGCAACTGGAAGATCTTAAAGCCCTCGCGGAAAAACAAAACGCCTCGCGCAAGAAAATCTGCCTGCGCACCTGCATGTCGGCCGGCTGCATGTCCTCGCAAGCCGACGTCATCAAGAAGAACCTCGAGGCGGCCGTGAAGGCGCAGGGGCTCGAGGCGGACGTCGAGGTGCGCCGCGTGGGCTGCATGGGATTTTGCGGCCAGGGTCCGCTCGTGGGCGTCGACGGGGTCAAGGCCGAGGGGATGCTCTACGAGCACGTTACGCCCGAGGACGCGCCGGCGATTGTCGGCGCCCTGAAGGGCGGCGAGTGCCGGGTCGAGCTGGGCGATCCGCACCATCCGTTTTTTGCGAAGCAGATGCGCGTCGTTCGCGCCAATGGCGGCATCATCGATCCGGAGCGCATCGAGGACTACATCGCCACCGGGGGCTACCAGGCGCTGCACAATGCCCTCACCGAGATGAAACCGGCGGAGGTGGTAGAGCAGATCACCCGCAGCGGGCTGCGCGGCCGCGGCGGCGCGGGCTTCCCGGCGGGGCTCAAGTGGGGCACGGTGGCCAAATCGCCCGGGGCAAAAAAATACGTCGTGTGCAACGGCGACGAGGGCGATCCCGGCGCGTTCATGGATCGCAGCATCCTGGAGAGCGATCCGCATCTGGTGCTGGAGGGCATGGCGGTCGCGGCCTACGCGGTCGGGGCCGACCAGGGGTTCATCTATGTGCGCGCCGAATATCCGCTCGCCATCAGCCGGCTGCAGGCCGCCATCAAACAGGCCCGCCAACTCGGTCTGCTCGGGGGCGCGATCTTCGAGTCCCCCTTCAACTTCAACATCGATATCCGCATCGGCGCCGGCGCGTTCGTGTGCGGCGAAGAGACCGCCCTGATGGCCTCGGTGGAGGGCAAGCGCGGCACGCCGCGCCCGCGCCCGCCGTTCCCCGCCGAGAGCGGCCTGTGGGGCTGTCCCACGCTCATCAACAATGTCGAGACCTTCGCCAACATCGCGCCCATCCTCAACCGCGGCGCCGACTGGTATGCGTCGATCGGCACCGAGAAGAGCAAGGGCACGAAGGTCTTCTCGCTGACCGGCAAAGTGAAGAACTCCGGGCTGATCGAGGTGCCGATGGGCACGACGATGCGGCACATCGTCGAGGACATGGGTGGCGGTGTGGAGGGTGGCGGCAAGGTGAAGGC
>JAYVZM010000261.1:0-4410 GCA_043783345.1 Verrucomicrobiota bacterium | reverse complement strand
CATCGACGTGAGGATCTTGTCCTTCGGCGGGGCGAAGATCTTGCGCGCGTCCTTCGCATACCAGTCGCCGCCGGGAAAATTCTTCACGACCTGCTTGATGATGCGCACCGACTGCTTCATCTCCTCGCCGCGGCAGAGATAGCGGTCGTAGCAGTCGCCTGTCGCGCCGACCGGCACGTCGAACTCGTATTGTTCGTAGCCGGAATAGGGGCGGTCCTTGCGGAGATCGAGCGCGAGGCCCGAGCCGCGCAGGTTCGGGCCGGACAGGCCGTAGCTGACGGCGTCCTCCTTCGAGATCACGCCGATGCCGACGGTGCGGTCGAGGAAGATCTTGTTGCGCGAGAGCATCGAGAGGATCTCGTCGAGAATGGGCAGGAACTGGTCGCAGAACGCGTCCACCTTCTGCGTCCAACCCGCGGGCACATCGCGCTGCAGGCCGCCGATGCGGGTATAGCTGGTGGTGAAGCGCGCGCCGGTCAGCTCCTCGAAGAGGGCGTAGAGTTTTTCGCGCTCGGTGAAGCAATACATGAACACCGACCACGCGCCGACATCGATGCCATAGGCGCCGAGGCCCATGAGGTGGGAGGAGACGCGGGCCATCTCCGCCGTGAGCACCCGGATGGCCTGGCAGCGGGGCGGCACCTCGAGCTTCGCCAGGCGCTCGACCGCGATGGCATAGGCCATGTTGTTCGCGAGCGGCGCGATGTAGTCCAGCCGGTCCGTGTAGGGGACGAACTGGTTGTAGGTCATGTTCTCGGCGATCTTCTCGTCGCCGCGGTGCAGGTAGCCGATGACCGGGTCGGCCTTGGTCACGACCTCGCCATCGAGCTCGAACTGGATGCGCAGCACGCCGTGGGTGGACGGGTGCGACGGTCCCATCGAGAGGGACATTTTATCGGGCTCGAATTCCTTCGGGACATTGGCGCCTTTGGCGGCGGCCTCGGGATAGGAGAAATCGGTGGCCATCGCGTTATTCGGGTTTGGCGCGCTGCTCGTTCCAGGCCTCGTCCTTGGCGCGGGGTTCGGCTGCGCTCATCGGCTCGCCGGGCGTGGCGACGAACGGGCCGCCCGCCATCGGCGCGGCGATCAGGCCGGTCTTCGTCTCGGCCGCGATGGCGGCGTCGGGCAGGTCCGTGGGCAGGCCGGCCAGCGGGAATTCCTTGCGCAGCGGAAAATAAGGATAGCCGTCCCACATTAAAATCCGCCGCAGGTCGGGATGGCCCTCGAATTTGATGCCGAACATGTCATAGACCTCGCGTTCCAGCCAGTCGGCGCCCGCCCACAGCCCGGTGCTGCTGGGCATCACGGGATCGGTGTCGCTGGCACAATCCGCCGCGACGCGCACGTAGGCGTGCTTGGTGCTGGAATAGAGATGCCAGACCACGGTGAAGCGGGGAGATTTTTCCGCGCTCCAGTCGATGGCGGTCGCGTCCATCAGGAAGTCGTAGCCCTGGACATCGCGCAGGTGCCACAGGAATTCAGGCACCTCGGCCGCCGGGACATTGAACGCCGGGCAGTCGAGGCTGGCCCGGGGCGTGGCCGAGGGAAATTGCTGGCTAACGGCGGTCGTGAGGTCGACGTCGAGGGTCATGCGCGGCGGGCGGCGTGGTGATTAGGCGCTGAGCAGTTTTGAAGCCGAGTGCTCGCGTTTGACCTTGGCCTGGAGCTTCATCAACCCATCCAGCAAGGCTTCCGGGCGCGGCGGACAGCCGCTGACATAGACATCGACCGGGATGATGCGATCGACGCCTTGCAGGGTCGCGTAGCTGCGATACATGCCGCCGGTCGAGGCACAGGCCCCCATGGCGATAACCCACTTGGGCGCGGACATCTGGTCGTAGATCCGGCGCACCACCGACGCCATCTTGTAGGTGACGGTGCCCGCCACAATCATGCAGTCGGACTGGCGGGGCGAAAAGCGCATGACCTCGGCGCCAAAGCGCGAGATGTCAAACCGGCTGGAGGCCGTCGCCATCAGCTCGATGGCGCAGCAGGCCAGCCCCATGGGCATGGGCCACATCGAGTTCGTCCGGAGCCAGTTGATGGCCGCGTCCGCCCGGGTGACGATGACATCCCCCTCAATTTTGCTGTTATAGGCGAGCTCGGTGTTGGCGGTGACCATGGGCGGGTTTTAAAGATAAAAATCAACCTAAGCTACCAGCCGACCCTACCCGTGCAAGGAGGTTTTGTTTCGACGAGCCTCATTATGACCTGCGCTGCCGGGCTCATTAGCGGATGCGCGCGAAATTCGGAGGCCTGGAGCACCACGCTTCGCACGCCCATCATTCCTTCGCGCCAATCGCTTTGTTCCGGCGTCTTCAATGTCCGGGATGATACCATGCTTCGCATGGCGGAGAGGGAGGGATTCGAACCCTCGGTAACCTTGCGGCTACACATGATTTCCAATCATGCACATTCGACCACTCTGTCACCTCTCCGGACAAGCAAAGGAGGGCGAATAAAGGGTGCTCCCCTGCCGCCGGTCAACGGTAATTCTGAAACTGTCGTCCATTGACGCCATCTCCGGCCGGTTCTCCTGCCCAAACCGTTCCCCGACAAGCCGCGCAGCTGCCGGCAGACAAATGCGGCGCAAAAGCTCAATCGGCCCGCACATTGAAGTTCGGCCCGGTTTCACCCTGGGACATGCCTTCATAACGCAGCAGATCTTCCTGTTGAAGATGGGCAGGGGGGATTTCTGCGGTTGGCGTCTTCATTGTCGGCCCACTTATTGACCGGCGCTCCGGACCGCTCTTTCCGTCGTCACTGGTGTTTTGCGCAACCGCCTGGGCCTGCCGTTCGCTTTCCTGGACATACAGCCGCCGGAGATGCACATGACTGATCTCGATGTTGAATCCCTGGACCCATTCCCCCAGATGGCGCCAGCTGTAGCCTTTCTCGCGCATGACATGCAGCGCCTCAAAATACCCGCCGATCTCGAACAACCTCGGCGCCGCTTTGGCTGCCAGCAAAAGCGCTCCCGGCCCGGCCATCTTCCGGGGGCCCTTGTCGCTTGGAATCTCCAGCCTGTCTGGCATGATCACAATGTAACTTTTTGTTACTTCTTGTGTCCATTAATATCTTTCTGTGCCGGAATCCCGCCTCTGGCTGAACCCACCATGCCCGGCCATTCGCGGCGGGCAGCCGTGCGTTGCAAATCCCCGGGCGACGGCCCAAGGTGCCGCCACCACGCGCATGGCCCAGAAACGCATTGTCATCGTCGGCGGAGGTTTTGGCGGCGTGAAGTGCGCCCAGACCCTGTCCGCCCGGCTCCGCAACGGCGACGCCGAGGTCGTCTTGTTCAACCAGGAGAACCATCTCGTTTTCAGCCCCCTGCTGGCCGATGCCGTCGGTTCGTCACTCAGCCTTCAGGACGTCATCGTTCCCCTCCGCCAGCTCCTGCCGGGCGTCATTTGCCGCACCGAGGAGGTAAGCAATATCGATCTGGCCGCCGGCTGCCTCGACTACGAAGGCTACGACGGCCAGCCGCGCCGCCTCGAATACGACCACATCGTCCTCGCCTGTGGCAACGTTTCCAACCTCAACGTCGTGCCGGGCATGGCGGACCACGCCCACCCCCTGAAGACCGTCGGCGATGCCGCCGTCCTCCGCACCCATATTCTCTCCCAGCTGGAAAAAGCCGAGGTGTGCGACGATCCCGCACGACGCCGCTGGTATCTGTCCTTCATCGTCGTCGGTGGGGGCTACAGCGGCGTCGAGACTGCCGGCGAAATCAACGACCTCGTCCGCACCAGCCGCCGCTTCTATAAGAACATCCGAGCCGGGGACATCACGGTCACCCTGATCCACTCCCGCGACCAGTTGCTACCGGAAATCAGCCCGCAGCTCCGCGAGTTCGCCCGCGTGAAGATGGAAAAAGCCGGCGTCACCATGAAGCTCAATGCCCGCGTGCAGCTCGCCACCGGCGAGGGGGTCGGCCTGAAGGATGATTTCATTCACGGCGGCACCATCGTCTGCACCATCGGCAGCACCACCGCTCCCGTCGTGGAGCGCCTCGACGCGCCCAAGGAAAAGGGCCGGCTGCTCACCGAGCCGGACATGCACCTGCGCGGTCGGGCCAACGCCTGGGCCATCGGCGACTGCGCCAGCATCACCAATGCGCACGATGGCCAACCCTCGCCACCGACCGGCCAGTTCGCCGAACGTCACGGTCGGCAGTGCGCGGAAAACATCCTGCGCGTGCTGCATGGCGAGCCGACCCGGCCGTTTGCCTTCAAGGTGCTCGGCCAGCTCTGCTCCATCGGGGGCCACAGCGCCGTCGCCGAGATGTTCGGCTTCAAGCTCTCCGGCTTCTGGGCCTGGTTCACCTGGCGGGGTGTCTACCTCTTCAAGCTCCCGACCTGGTCGCGCCGCGTGCAGGTCGGTTTCGACTGGGCTTGGCTGCTGGTCTTC